>JBDTVA010000100.1:0-5604 GCA_040007455.1 Actinomycetota bacterium
ACAGGGGCGACAGGACTTGAACCTGCAACCCCCGGTTTTGGAGACCGGTGCTCTACCAATTGAGCTACGCCCCTAGGTTGCCCGCTCAGTGTAGACGCGGCCTTGGCGGCGCTACGCTCGGCTCGTGTCGCAGCGGCGCGCCCTCGGTGGTCTCTTCCTCGTGCTGGCCGTCGGGCTCGCGGGAATCGCGGTCGCAGCGTTCCGCTCTGACGTCTGGCCGATCGCCTTCGCGGCCGCCGTTCTGTCGGGCTGGCTCGCCACGATGGCCCGCCGCGGCCTGTCGCGCTGAGGAATCCTCCGCTTCACGCCGTATTCTCCACCTATGGCCGAGGGCAAGGAGAGCAAGGAAGACACCGGCACGCTGTGGCGGCAGTACGTCCGGACGAAAGATCAGGCGATCCGCGACCGCCTGATCCTCACGTACGCGCCGCTCGTCAAGTACGTCGCGGGCCGGCTCGGCTCGGGGCTCCCCGCGCACGTCGACGAAGGCGATCTCGTCTCGTACGGCTTGCTCGGGCTGATCGGCGCGATCGAGCGCTTCGACCCCGACCGCGACATCAAGTTCGAGACGTACGCGATCGCGCGGATCAAGGGCTCGATCATCGACGAGCTCCGCGCGATGGACTGGGTGCCGCGTTCCGTGCGTGCCCGCGCGCGCGACATCGAGCGGGCGATCGCCGAGCTCGAGGCAAAGCTTGGCCGCGCCCCGAACGACGAAGAGATCTCCGGCAAGCTCGGCCTCACCCAGGACGAGCTCGACGACAGCCTGACCGAGATCTCACGCTCCTCGATCGCCGCGCTCGACGAGCTCTGGACGGTGCAGGGCGGCACCGGCGACCAGGTCGCGCTGATCGACACGATCGAGGACACGCAAGGCCCGGCGCCGACCACCGCGCTCGACCGGTCCGAGATGAAGGAGATGATCGCCGACTCGATCTCGCGCCTCCCGGAGCGCGAGAAGCTCGTGATCACCCTCTACTACTACGAGGAGCTCACGCTCAGGGAGATCGGCGAGGTGCTCGGGGTGACCGAGTCGCGCGTCTCGCAGCTGCACACGAAGGCCATCCTGCGCCTGAAGGCGCGCCTCTCCGGCACGCCCGTCCGCGCGTCCCTGAGCGACTGAAACGCCGGCTAGCGAGCCGCGGCGAGTCGTTGCCGCAGCGGCGCATCGGCCAGTGTCTTGATCGCGGCGGCGCCGTCTTTGGCGCGCACGTGCCGCTCCAGCATCGTTGCGATCCGCTCGTCGCCCTGCCGCCCGTCGTCGTGTCGACGCTTCCATCTCATGGAGGTCCTCCTTGGCCGCTAAGGAATTGACGGTCTCCTTGTAGGGCCTTCGAGGCGGGCCTGCCTCCCTCGAAAGGGGCGATAGGATCGGCGCCCGAGAGACCCCTTTCGACCGAGGAGGACGAGCCGCATGGCCTACGAGCCCGGGAAGATCCGCAACGTCGCAGTCGTCGGACACCGCGGTGTGGGCAAGACGTCGCTCGTGGAGGCCCTGCTCTTTCAGACCGGCATGGTCAACCGGCTCGGGACGATCGAGACGGGGACGACGGTCACGGACTGGGACGACGACGAGCAGAAGCGGCAGATGTCGCTCTCCTCGTCGCTCGCACACCTCGAGTGGCAGGAGCGGAAGATCAACCTGATCGACGCCCCCGGCGATCCCGGCTTCCAGGGTGACGCGATCGCGGCGCTGCGCGTCGTCGAGGGCGCGCTCTTCGTCCTCTCCGGCGTGATGGGCAGCGAGGTCGGCACGAGCCGCCAGTGGGCGCGTGCCTCCGACCTCGGGCTTGCGCGCGTGCTGTTCGTGAACATGCTCGACCGCGAGCGCGCCGACTTCTTCCGCACGCTCGGCTCGATTCACGAGCAGCTCTCGGAGAAGTGCATCGCGGTGCACCTGCCGATCGGGTCGGAGCACGAGCTCACCGGGATCGTCGACGTGCTGCACATGTGCGCGTACATGAGTCCCGAAGGGGACAAGGAGAGCGACCCGGTCGCGATCCCGCCGGAGCTGGCCGACCAGGCGAACGAGTACCGCGAGAAGCTCCTCGACGCGGTCGTCGAGACGGACGAGGCGCTGATGGAGCGCTACCTCGACGGGCAGGAGCTCGATGCGGCCGACGTTGCGAGCGCGCTCAAGACCGCGGTCACGCGCGGCGAAGTCTTCCCGGTCGCGTGCGGGGTCGCGACGAAGAATCTCGGAACCCACGCGCTGCTCGACCTGCTCGTCGAGGGTGTGCCGTCCCCGGCGAAGAAGGGCCCGCCGATCGAGATCGAGGGCGGTGGCACCGCAGCGTTCGTCTTCAAGACGATCGCCGACCCGTTCGCCGGTCGCATCAACGTGTTCCGCGTTCTCTCGGGAGGGGTGAAGGGCGACGCGACGCTCACCAACATGCGCGCGCACTCGAAGGAGCGCTTCGGCGCGCTGATGGTGATGCAGGGCAAGGAGCACACAAACGAGACGGAGATCGGCGAGGGTGATATCGGCGCCGTCGCCAAGCTGAAGGAGACGCAGACGGGCGACCTGCTGCTCGACTCCGAGCGGCCCGTGGAGCTGCCGCGCTTCGCCTTTCCGGAGCCGGTGATGAGCTTCGCGATCAGGCCGAAGGCGAAGGGCGACGAGGAGAAGATGGCGACGTCGCTCCGCCGTCTCGCCGAGGAGGACCCAACGCTGATGATGCGCCGCGACGAGCGAACGGGCGAGCAGCTTCTCTCCGGCCTCTCGCAGATGCACGTCGAGGTCGGCGTCGACCGCCTGAAGCGGCGCTTCGGCGTCGACGTCGAGCTGCAACCGCCGCGTGTGCCGTACCAGGAGTCGATCCGCAAGGAGTCTCGCGCGCAGGGGAAGTACAAGAAGCAGACCGGCGGCCGCGGCCAGTACGGCGACTGTCACATCGTCCTCGAGCCGATCGAGGGGCACACCGGCTACGAGTTCGTGGACAAGATCGTCGGCGGCGTGATCCCGCAGAGCTACAGGCCGGCCGTCGACAAGGGGATCCAGGAGGCGATGCAGTCGGGCGACCTCGCCGGCGCGCCCGTGTCCGGCATACGCGTGCTGCTCGTCGACGGCTCGTACCACAACGTCGACTCGTCGGAGATGGCGTTCAAGATCGCCGGCTCGATGGCGTTCAAGCAGGCGTACGAGAGAGCCGACCCGGTCCTGCTCGAGCCGATCATGGAGGTCGAGATCACCGTGCCGGACGAAGCCGTCGGCGCGGTGAACGGCGACCTCAACTCGCGGCGCGGGCGCCTGCACGGCATGGAGCCGAAGAGCGGCATGACGACGATCAACGCCGAGGTGCCGATGGCGGAGATCCTGACCTATGCCCAGTCCCTCACCTCGATGACAGCGGGGCGCGGCGACTACCACATGCACTTCCTGCGCTACGAGGAAGTTCCCACGCACGTCGCGCAGAAGGTCATGGAGGCGTTCCGCAAAGATCGCGAAGAGGCGAAGGTCTAGGTGCCGCGGAAAGTGCTGCGCACTTTCCGCGGAGCAACCAGACGATCGAGCTAGACGGTCGGGGTCTCGGCCTTCGCGTCCTTGAGCCTGCGGAGCAGGTCGGAGACGTCTGCGAGCTCCTGCTCGAGGTCGCGCTGGTAGGTCTCCAGCCGCTCGAGCACGCGCTCGCGCTCGTAGAAGCGGGCGCCGAGGCGTCCGCTTCCGCGGCGATGTCGATGTCCGTGCATGTTCACCTCCCCTCGTCGAGTCGTGCGATCAGGGTGTCGATGCGGTTGCGGGCTTCGCGCAGCCAGTGCGACCAGCGCTCGAGCGCGCGGCGGCCCTCGTCGGTGATCTCGTACGTTCGCTTCGCGGGGCCGGGCAGCTCGTCGCTCCACTCGGACGTGACGAGCCCGCGCTCCTCCATCCCGCGGAGCGCCCGGTAGACGTTCCCGACGTCGACGCGGTCCGTGCCGACGAGCGCGGGGAGCTCGGCGATCAGCTCGTAGCCGTGCGTCGGGCGCTCCCGGAGCAGCGCCAGCAGCCCGGGCTCGAGGAACCGGAAGCCGCGGCGGTGCTTCACGTCAAACGTATGTATTAGACATATATCGAGTGACTTTAGCACGCCGGTGGCAGGCCGGAGCGGGGCTAGACTCGAACCGCTGTGCAACGCATCACGAGCACGACCGTCGCCCGGACGTGCGCGATCTGTGAGCGTTCCCTGCTGCTGGGGGAGCGCGCGATCCGGTTCGCGCCGAACGGCGTCGACTTCGTCGACGTCTGCCCGCTCTGCCAGGAGCAGGCGGTCGAGTACGGCTGGCTGAAGGAGGGCAGCCCGACGAGCCCGACGGTTCCGGAGGCGCGGCGAAAGCGGCGCCGGCTCGGCTCGATCTTCGAGACGCGGCGCCCGGCGCACGATGCGCCGGTCGCGTCGGAGCCGATCCTCCGCCGGCTGTCCGAGCCGGAGCTCGCGATGGTCGAGGCCGCCGACCTGTTCAACTCGAGCCAGTACCGACGGACGGTGGGCGGGATCGCGAAGAGCCTTGGTGAGCCCCGCGCCTCGATCGTCTCGCTCTCCGGGGTCAAATCGGAGCTCGTGGTCACGATCGTCTGGGACATCTCCTGGTACCAGTACCGCGTCAGCCTCGACTCGGCGCAGCCGGTCCGCCTCGCGGAGCGAGGACAGGATCCGCGGGAGCTCGAGTCGTCGTTCGGGCACTGGAACGCGCACCTCGAGGAGGACGGCAGGCTCGTCCCCGACATCGCTCGCCTCTAGTAAGAACCGAAGCGCTCCCTACAATCAGAGTGTGATCTATTGCGTGATCCCGCCCGAGCTCAAGGACGAGCTCTTCGACAAGATGGTCGAGTACTACAAGGACAACCCGAACGTGACGGTGATCGTCGACCGCCGCGAGGGGAGCGACCGTCGGCAGGGCAAAGCCGCTCCGGAAGGTGAGAAGCGCGAGACGCGCGACCGCCGCCGGGGGCGCATCCCGGGAACCTTCCCGGACATCACCGAGGGATAGCATGGCGCCCGTGGCGATCACGGGCACCAAGAAGTTCCGCAACTACGTCGGCGGCGAGTGGGTCGACGCGGCCGGCGGCGAGACGTTCGAGAGCATCGTCCCGGCGACGGGCGACGCGATCGGCGAGTTCCCGCGGTCGACCGCCGAGGACGTCGACCGCGCGGTCGCGGCTGCGAAGGCTGCCTACGAGGACTGGCGACTGACGCCCGCGCCGAAGCGCGCAGAGGTCCTGTACCGCTTCGCGAACCTGCTCGTCGAGCACAAGGACGACCTCGCTGACCTGATGAGCCGGGAGATGGGCAAGGTGATGGTCGAGGCCGCCGGCGACGTGCAGGAGGCGATCGACATGACGCTCTACATGGCCGGCGAGGGCCGGCGCATGTTCGGCCAGACGACGCCGTCCGAGCTGCCAAACAAGTTCCAGATGAGCGTGCGGATGCCGATCGGCGTCGTCGGAGTGATCACGCCCTGGAACTTCCCGATCGCGATCCCGAGCTGGAAGATCGCGCCCGCGCTCGTCTGCGGGAACACGGTCGTCTTCAAGCCGGCGGAGGACACGCCGCTGCTCGCCAAGCGCTTCGTCGAGCTGCTCGAGGAGTCGGGGCTACCGCCGGGTGTCGTGAACGTCGTGCACGG
>JBDTVA010000101.1:0-5579 GCA_040007455.1 Actinomycetota bacterium
CTCGTCTTCGTCCCCCACACGACGGCGGGCGTGACGATCAACGAGCACGCCGACCCGGCGGTCGCGCGGGACTTCGAGAAGGCGCTCGAGCGGATGGTCGCCGACGAGTGGGGTTGGGAGCACATCGAGGAGGGCGAGGAGAACGCCCCGTCGCACATCCGCGCGGCGCTGATGAGCCCGCAGGTGCTCGTGCCGATCCGTGACGGGCGGCTCGCGCTTGGAACCTGGCAGGGCATCTTCTTCTGCGAGTTCGACGGGCCTCGGAAGCGAACCGTCTACGTCTCGACGCTGCGCTGAATGATCGAGGTCGTCGACCTCACCAAGCGGTACGGCAAGGTGCTCGCCGTCGACCGGCTGTCGTTCCGGGTCGAGCCGGGCACGATCACAGGCTTCCTCGGCCCGAACGGTGCCGGCAAGTCGACGACGCTGCGCTCGGTGCTCGGACTCGTGCACCCAGACGCCGGCGGCGCGACCGTTCTCGGCCGCATGTATCGCGAGCTCGACCGGCCGCTCCACCGGGTCGGCGCGGTGCTCGAGGCGAGCGAGGTCCATCCGGGGCGATCGGGGAGGAACCACCTGCGCGTGCTCGCAGCCGCGGCAGGCGTTCCACGCTCGCGAGTCGAGGAGGTGCTGGACCTCGTCGAGCTGAGCGCCTCAGCGAAGCGGCGCGTGAAGGGCTACTCGCTCGGGATGCGCCAGCGCCTCGGTCTCGCGACCGCGCTGCTCGGCGACCCCGAGGTGCTCGTGCTCGACGAGCCCGCGAACGGCCTCGATCCGGCAGGCGTTAGATGGCTGCGGGACCTCCTTCGCTCGCTCGCCGCCGAAGGCCGGACGATCCTCGTCTCGAGCCACGTGCTCGCCGAGGTCGCGCAGACAGTCGACCGCGTCGTGATCATCCATCGCGGCAAGCTCATCCAGCAGGCATCGATCGCAGAAGTCCTCGCGGGCGCGCAGGGCGGCACCCGCGTGCGGAGCCCGGAGGCGCCGCGGCTGCGCGCGCTCCTCGCCGCGCAGGGAGCCACCGTCACCGACGTCGGCGAGGCGCTCGTCGCCGACTTCCCGCCCGAGCGCATCGGTGAGCTCGCCGCGGCGAACGGGATCGTGCTGCACGAGCTCGCGGTCGAGCGCGCGACGCTCGAGGAGGTCTTCCTCGAGCTGACCGGCGGGGAGACGACGCAGTGACCGCGCTCGTCCGCTCGGAGCTGCTCAAGATCCGGACGACGCGCTCGTGGTGGGCGTACCTGATCGCGATCGTGCTGCTCACCGGTCTCACTGTCGCCGCAACGATCGGGTCGTCAGAGAGCGCCAACCGCAGCACCTCGAGCTTCCAGCTCGACCTCGTCGACACTGTCGGGGGAGCCGTGCTGTTCGCGATCATCCTCGGGATCACGATCGTCACCACGGAGTTCCGCCACGGCACCGTCACGCCGACGTTCCTCGCGGAGC
The DNA here is from genome assembly GCA_040007455.1 of Actinomycetota bacterium. GTDB lineage: Bacteria > Actinomycetota > Thermoleophilia > Gaiellales > Gaiellaceae > JACCTU01. Next base: position 1,447 of record JBDTVA010000101.1, read on the forward strand.
CGCACCGTGAGCGCGTCATCGCTGCAAAGGCGATTGCCGCGGTCATCGTCGCGATCGGCTTCGCGCTCCTGGCGCTCGCGGTCGTCGTCGCCGTCGCGATCCCGTGGCTCACGATCGTGGATGCCCAGCTGCATCTCGGCGACGGCGAGTTCGTGACCCGCGTGGCCGAGCAGATCCTGTGGGCCGTCCTGTGGGCCTTGCTGGGCGTTGCGATCGGCGCCGTCGTGCACAGCCAGGTCGCCGCGCTCGTGGGCACGCTGATCTGGATCTTCCTCGTCGAGACGCTGCTCGTCGGGCTCTTCGGGCTGCTCGACGTCGACGGTGCCGTCGCATACCTGCCGTTCCACACGCTCGATGCGGCCGACGGGACGGGCGGAGAGAACCTCCTCTCGTACGGGGCCGGCATTGCGGCGTCGCTCGGCTGGGTTGCGTTGCTCGGCGCGGCCGGGACGTGGCGCACCCGCCGCCGCAACATCAGCTGACACGTACGCTGCGGGAGTGGCTGCGCCGGTTCGGATGGACGAGGAGCTCGAGCTCCGAATCGACTCGCTGGCCTACGGCGGCAACGGCGTCGCGCGGCTGAACGGCTTCGTCGTGTTCGTCCGGCGCGGGCTGCCGGGCGACACCGTTCGCGCCCGCGTGACGAAGGTGAAGCGAAACCACGCGGAAGCGCTCGCGACGGAGATCCTCGCACCGGGCCCCGTCCGCGTCGACGCGCCGTGCGCCCACTACCCGGCGTGCGGCGGGTGCCGCTTCCAGGACCTCGCGTACGACGCGCAGCTCGCCGCGAAGGCCGACCAGGTCGCCGACTCGCTCAAGCGGCTCGGCGGGATCGACGACCCGCCGCTCGAACAGATCCTGCCGGCCGCGTCCGTCTTCCACTACCGCAACAAGATGGAGTACTCGTTCACGCAGTACGAGGACGGCCCGACGCTCGGCCTGCACAGGGCCGGCCGCTGGGACGAGGTGCTCGAGCTCGAGCAGTGCTGGCTCACGACCGACCTCGGAAACGACATCCGCAACGCAGTCCGCGCCTGGGCGCGCGAGGAGGGGCTCGAGGGGTACGACCAGGAGGCCCACACCGGGTACCTCCGCCACCTCGTCTACCGGGAAGGCCGCAACACCGGCCAGGTGCTCGTGCAGCTGGTCACCGCGGAGGGCGAGCGCTTCGAGGCCGGCTACTTCGTCGAGGCGATGCGCCGGTTCCCGGAGGTCCGCTCCGTGCACTGGGCGATCAACGACTCGCCGGCCGAGGTGACGAACCTGCCGACGAAGCTGCTGTGGGGCGACGACTCGATCGAGGAGCAGCTGTGCGGCCTGCGCTTCCGCGTCAGTCCGAACGCGTTCCTGCAGACGAACACGGAGATGGCCGAGCGCCTGTACGGGATCGTCGGCGAGTACGCGGCGCTCAACGGTACGGAGACCGTCTGGGATCTCTACTGCGGGATCGGCTCGATCGGTCTGACGCTCGCGCGGAACGCGCTGACGGTGTGGGGGATCGAGGTCTCCGAGGAGTCGGTCGCGCGCGCGATCGAGAACGCGGAGCTGAACCAGATCACGAACGCGGCCTTCTTTGCCGGCAACGTCGGGCTCGCGATCGAGGAGCTGCGCGATCGCTCGGGGCCGCCGGATCTCGTGGTCGTCGACCCGCCGCGCGCGGGCCTCGCGGGCAAGGCGCTGCGGCGGCTCGGGCGAATCGGCGCACCGAGGATCGTGTACGTCTCGTGCAACCCGACGACGCTCGCGTCCGACCTGAAGACGCTGCGCGAGCAGTTCGGCTACGAGCTTCGGCGCGCTCAGCCGGTGGACATGTTTCCGCACACGCCGCACGTCGAGTGCGTGACTCTCCTCGAGAAAACCGGTCCGACGCTCGAGTCGTAGGTACGGCTAAGGAGGCGGGTCTTCCCCTGCCGACTCCCGATGGGCGGGTGGCCTGGGCTCCCGCGTCGCCCGCCCGTCCCCTCGCTCCTCACGCCACATCCGCCAGAGCAGGTCGGCGTTGACGGCGAGGAAGCCGATCGCGAGCAGGGGCAGCGCGGGCAGCCCGTCGACCTCGAGGAAGTACGTCCCGGAGAGGGTCAGGCCGAACGAGGCTGTCATCGCGATCCAGGTCGCGCGACGCCGCAGCTTGAAGCGGTCCGCCGCGGCCAGGAACAGGGCGAAGAAGAGCAGGTCGGGCAGGCCGAGCTTCGCCGTCGAGTCGACGCTGTCGACCCGCACGTCGGTCGGCGCTCGCTGGTTCGACGTGGGCGCGGCCTGTCGCTCCCCGTCGTTCGCGTCCTCGGACCGCGCGACGATCGACGCCGAACCGCCTCCGTCGCGGGCGACGATGCGGTACCGGTAGTCGCGGTCCGCGTCGAGCTCCGCCTCGACGTAACCGAGCCGGCCGTTGCCGTTGTCGTCACGGACGGGCGTTTCGTTTCGCTTGCCGCCGGGGTCGCGGTACACGTCGAACGTGCTCGTGCCGGCGAGTGGCTCACGCCAGGTGACGAACACCTGTCGCTCGCCCATCAGCGGGAACGAGAACGAGAGTGCGCCGAACACCTCGGGACGCTCCGTGATGATGTGGCGGGTCGGTCCACGCCACACCGAGTACGAGTCGACGATCGGGATCAGCAGCGCGACGAGCGCGACCCAGAGCGCCGTCTCGAAGAAGCCGAGGAACCAGAACGCAACCGTGGTCGCCGCGGCGAGCTTCGCGAAGTTCGCGACCACCTCGAAGCCTGCGACGCTCGAGGCGACTGCGAGTGCGGTGAGGCCGACAGCGATCCAGAGCAGCCGATTCGCGCGCCGCAGCGGCAGCGCGAACCAGACGAGCGCGAACACCGCGGGGATGAGCACGAACGCGACGAAGAGTACGTCGGCGCTCGTCGGCAGGTTCGGCAGGAGCCGGAAGCAGAGGTAGTACGCGACCAGCACGCCGAGCAGCGCGAGCCCGGCAGCGACGCGCGGCGTCAGTACGGCGGAAGCTCGGCCCACCACACTCCGGCGGTCTTGAAGGCCTGCCAGAAGCTCGTCTTCGCCGCCTGGTCGTCGAGCGAGGCGTCGATGTCCGGAACGACGAGCGCGTCGATCGTCGGCGTGAAGCGCTGGAGCTCACCGAGCCGCTCCTCGATCGGCGTCGCGAGGGGGAACGCGAGCGAGTTCACGAACGCGAGCGCGTCGTCGCCCATGACGACGACGAGCTTCGGCTGGACGATGTGCAGCTCCCGGGTCAGCTGTGAGCTGGCCTCTTCCTCGTCCTGACCGGCGAACTTGATGCAGTTCGTCCCGTAGACGGCGAGCGGGTCGATCCGGAGCCGTTGGAGCGACTTCAAGAGCGCCTGCCCGGCCCGGCCGAAGAACGCGACCCCCTCCTGCGCCTCCGCCGGCTGCGGGCCGTACTTGACCATGAACAGGTCGGCGAGCGGGTGCCCGGAGCCGATCACCGGGAACGCGCCCTCGGGTGCGGACCGCGCGATCTCCTCCCCGAGCTCGTTCGTCTCGGAAATTGCTTTCTGCAGGTACTTCTCGGAGATCTCGTCGGAGGGCACGGCTACCACGGCGGGTCCTAGAGCTTCGGGATCAGCGGACTCTTTCCTTGGCCTGCGCCGCCCACTTGAGCGACTGGAGGTAGAGGAGCGAGCGCGGGCGGCGCAGGACCTGCGCGCTGCGCAGGCTGAGCAGGAACTCCTCGGGCCCTTCGAACGCGCGCATCCGCAGCACGCCGGTCCCGACGCCCTGCAGCACGTGGGCGTCCGACCCGGCTCCCATCTGCAGGCCGTACTTGCGCGCGAAGCGCAGCGCCTCCTCGTTGTAGGTCTCGAACAGGAGGCGCGCGTTGTAGACCTCGAGCACGTCGACTTGCGCCAGATGGCGCTGGATCGTCGCGGGGTCGGGAACGGTGTGGATGCGGTCGAAGGGGTGGGGGAGGTACACGATCCCGCCCTGTTCGCGAATCGCGGCGATCGTGTCATCGAACGACATCCCGCGCGGGATCTCCTCTCGCAGGAAGAGCCCGATCACCTCGCCTTGAGCATCGGTCTTGACTTCTTCGCCCGGGATCACGATCAGCTCGCGGTCCCGTGCCTGCTCGACCGCCTCGAGCGCGCCGCCGAAGACGTTGTGGTCGGTGACCGCGATCGCCCCGAGCC
>JBDTVA010000102.1:0-5565 GCA_040007455.1 Actinomycetota bacterium
GACGTCCAGTCGATCCTGACCGGCAACGCCGAGGGCGGGTACACGCTGACCGCGATCACCGGCAGTTCGGGGTCGAGCGCACGCAACGACTCGACGAGCTCTGCCGCGCCGTTCATCGCCGGCTCGAGGATCAGCGCGTCGATTCCGGCCTCCGTGACCGCAGGGTCGTACACGACCGGCTCGTGCCCGAGGGCCGCGACGAAGTGCACGAAGAGCTGCTGCACTTCGGCATAGGGTTCCGCGATCAGGATTCGAGCCATGGACTCATCTTCACCGTGCGCGTCTGATTCCCGGGTGTCTTTTGGTATGAATCAGGTGTGAAAGGTCCAGCCCGCGTTCTGGTCATCGACGACGACGATGACGTGCGCGCGCTCGTGAAGAAGCTCGCCCAGAGCGCGGGGTACATGGCGGCCGAGGCGCCGGACGGCCGAGCGGGCCTCCGCAGCCTGCACGCGCTGCCGCCGGACGTCGTGATCCTCGACGTGATGATGCCCGGCCTCGACGGGTGGGAGACGCTCGAACGGATCCGCGACCTCTCCGACGTTCCGGTCTTGATGCTGAGCGCGAGGGACGGGGAGCTCGACAAGGTGCGCGCGCTCCAGCGCGGCGCGGACGACTACGTGACGAAGCCGTTCGGTCGTCAGGAGCTCCTGGCTCGGATCCACGTCCTCCTGCGTCGCTCCGGCGAACGTTCGGAGGCAGAGGCTGCGTACAGCGACGCGTCGCTCGACGTCGACTTCGCGAACCGGGTCGTCGCCGTCGACGGCGACGAGCGTCGCCTCACGCCGCTCGAGTTCAAGTTGCTGAGCACGTTCGTGCGCAACTCGAACCAGGTGCTGAGCCGCGAGCAGCTGCTCGACCTCGTCTGGGGCGACTCGCGCGGCGTGTCGCTGGACCAGGTGAAGCTGTACGTCGGCTACCTCCGCCGGAAGCTCGGCGGGCGCGTCGAGATCGAGACCGTGCGCGGGTTCGGCTACCGCTTCCGGCCCACTGTCTAGCGGTCGGTCAGAACCGCAGCGATCGTCTCGAGCAGTTGATCGAAGTCGATCGGCTTCTCGACGAACGCAGCGGCGCCGAACGCCTCCGCCTTCTCGCGGTTCGTCGCCGCGTCCCGTGCAGTGATCACGACAACAGGGACGTCCGTGAGGGTCGTGATCGCGCGCATTCGCTCCATCACCGAGAATCCGTCGCCGGCGGGCAGGCCGAGGTCGAGGACGACCAGGTCGGGCTGTTCGCGGCGGGCAACCACCAGCGCCGTCATCCCGTCCGTCGCGACGGAGGTGTCGTACGAGCGCTGCCGCAGGCGCAGGGTCAACAACCCGCGGATGTCGGCGTCGTCCTCGACGATCAGGATCTTCCGCTGCGCGGTGGCCACGCTCACTGTCTTCCCTCGAACTCCGCGTTCACGCGAGCGACCAGGTCCTCGGCCTTGAACGGCTTCGGGACGTAGTCCGTCGCGCCCGCCGCGAGGCCCTCCGAGATGTCGCGCGTCTGGGCGCGTGCCGTGAGTAGGATCACGGGGAGCCGCTCGGTCTCCTTGTTCGCACGGATCCGGCGCGTGACCTCGAAGCCGTCCACCTTCGGCATCGACACGTCGAGCACGCAGAGCTCCGGATGCTCGCTCGCGACGAGCTCCAGCGCCTGTTGTCCGTCCTCGGCCTGTACGACTTCGTAGCCCGCGTTTTGCAGCCGCAGGGAGACGAGCAGACGGATATCCGCGTCGTCTTCCGCCACCAAGACCTTGCTCATGCCGCCTCCGCTATCTGGTTGATGTGTGCTGGGATCGTGATGCGGAACGTCGTGCCGTGGCCTTCGGCGCTCTCCAGCTCGATCGTGCCCTCGTGCGCGTCGACGATCGCCTTGGAGATGGAGAGGCCGAGACCGGTGCCCGGGATCGCCTGGCTCGTCGCGGCGGCTGTGCGGTAGAAGCGCTGGAAGAGCCGCTGCTGCTCCTCGGCCGAGATGCCCATGCCGGAATCGGTGACCTCGATCGTGACGTTCCCGCCGCCGTTTCGCACGGCGACCTCGACGTGGCCTCCGGCGGGCGTGAACTTGATCGCGTTCGAGACAAGGTTGTCGACGAGCTGCGCGAGCCGTGCGCGATCGCCCACGAGCTCGGCCTGCGGGTCGCCGACGAGCCGAAGCTCGAGCCCCTTCTGATCCGCCGCAGGTCGCGCCGCCTCGACGGCTTCGGCGCCGACTTCTGCCGCGTCGAGGTGGTCGAGCTCGAGTGCGAGACGGCCGGCGTCGACCTGGGCGACGAAGAGGAGATCGCCGACGAGCCGCTGCAACCGGTCCGCGTTTCGCTCGACGACGGAGAGGAACTGGCGCTGCTCGTCGGTCAGCTCCTCCGGCGCTCCGTCGAGCACGAGCTCGAGGTAACCCCGGATCGACGTCAACGGCGTGCGGAGCTCGTGCGAGACGAGCGCGACGAACTCGTCCTTCAGCCGGTCGAGCTCGCGGAGCTGCTCGTTCTGCTCACGCTCGCCGGCGAGCAGCTCGTCGAGCTGGGCCTCGTACTCCTTGCGGCGCGTGATGTCGAGGAGGTAGCCCTGAGCGAAGAGCGGCTTTCCGTGCTCGTCGCGGACGAAGATCATCTGATCGCGGACCCAGACGGTGGTGCCGTCGCGATGCAGCAGGCGGTACTCGTGGTCGAAATCCTCATGCGTCGCGTAGACGTCCTCGTGCGCCGCGATGACCCAGTTCCGGTCCTCGGGATGGATGGCGTCGCTGTACGGCATCGACAGCCACTGCTCGCTCGTGTGTCCGAGGAGCACCTCGATCTGAGGGCTGACGTACGTGCCGTTCCAGAACGTCCCGTCCGCGGAAGGTCCGTCGACGTAGAGAGCGAGCGGAAGTTGCTCGACGAGTCGCCGGTAGCGCGCGTCCGCTTCGTGGGCCGCGTCGGCGGCGCGCTTCCGCTCGATCACGTGGCTGAGCTGGAGCGCGAGCGCACCGGCGAGGTCGAGAAGTGCCTTGTCGCGGGCGACCGGAGACGTCGTGAACAGCTCGAGCACCGCGACGAGCTCGCCGTCGGCGACGATCGGGATGGCGAGCGCGGTGGCGATTCCCTCCTGACGCGCCGCGTCCCTGCGCACGAAGAATCGGTCGGTCGCCAGGTTTGCGACCCACACGGGCGCGCGATCCTTCGCCGCGCGGCCGGGCAGTCCCTCGCCGAGCGGCAGTCGCAATCCTTTGCTCGCCTTCCGGAAGTGCCGGAAGCGGGCGGGCTCCTCGACGTGCCAGATGTCGCTGTCCACGAGCGTGCCGTTCTCGTCCGGGAGGAACACGTGGCCGAGCGGCCAGCCGGCGTAGAGGCAGAGATAGCCGATCGTCCGCTCGAGCAGCTGCCGCTCCGAGCGCGACGTCTCCGCCGCCCGGCCGACCTGTTGCACGAGCTCAGCGAGCGCCGCCTTTACGCGCAGCCGCTCGAACTCTTCGAGCTCGAGCGCCGTCGCCCGGTCGTCGAGGTCGTTGCTCAGTCGGACCCAGCGTCGAGCAACTCCGAATCCGATGAGCCCGAGCCCGACCGCGAGAATCGCGAGCGGCGTGCCGCCGAAACCCGTCGTGGCCGCGACCGGGTCGCTCTCGACGACGACGATCCAGTCGTTGGCGTTGCCCTGGCGTACGGGCAGCCGCCGGTACGCGATCCGTTGGTCGTCGAGGCTCAAGACGCCATGGCCGGTTCGGCCGGCAAGGGCCGAGAAGCGACGGTCGCCGGGGCGGCCCAGCGGCGCCTTGACGCGCTGTGGGAGATTGCTGTCGAGGACGACGGCTCCGCTCTTCGCGTCAACGACGTAGACGCGGCGGCGGGAGGTCGCTGCCGCGCGCCGGAAGCTCTCGACGGTCACCTCGAAGTGCACGGTCGCGTGCTTGATGCCGTCGGCGGTCGGAACGATCGTCGAGTTCGAGACGACCCACTCGCCGGTATCCTGCGAGACGTAAGGCTTGGCCTGATAGACGGCGCCAGGGCGGAGTGCGAACGTCGGCCCGAAGAACGGATTTCTAGGCTCGTTTGCGAGATCCTCGACTGGTGCGGGCTCTCCCCGGACGGCGCGCGCGTTTTCCGAGCCGCTTCGGTCGATAAAGCACGCTTCGCCGATGCTCTCCGGGTAAAGCTGCTCGAGATACGCAAGGGCCCGCTCGACGCGCTTGACCACCGGGCCGCCGCTGAGGATGCGTTCCTCTCGAGCGCCCGGAAGGGCGTAGAACTCCGCGAAGGCCGGATTGTGGGCGGTCAGCAGGATGACCGAGCGCGCGCGCTCGAAATAGTGGTCGAGCGCTGCTCCGCGGTCACGGCTCTCGCTCGTGAGTGCTTGATCGAGGGCTACGCGCGCGTTCTCTGCCGACGAACGCCGGATCACGACGATCCCAACCGCCAACGGCACGAGCCCGATCGCCGCGATCAGTGCCATCAGCCGCGCGATCCGGAGCGTGCTCAGGCTCTTTCGCGTCATGCCTGGGATGCCGTCCTAGACGCCATGGACAGAGAATCGTCGGTTCTAGGTGACGGAGCGATCCTCGATTCTGCGTGATTGCCCTCCCTCGAACGGGTGAGAGGCACGCACGCACGAAGTCACCGCCCGTGAGAGCGCGGTGAACCGTCCGTGAGAGGTGGCGAAGAGTGCGCTAGCCTGGGCGAGAGAAGATGGCGAAGCAGGTCGAGCAGGTCCACGACGTCGTGATCCGGTTCGCCGGCGACTCCGGCGACGGCATGCAGTTGACGGGCGGGCGCTTCACGAGCGAGACCGCCGCGATCGGCAACGACCTCTCGACTTTTCCCGACTACCCGGCGGAGATCCGCGCGCCCGCGGGCTCGCTCCCGGGTGTCTCGGGCTTCCAGATCCACTTCTCCGACCACGACATCCTCACGCCGGGCGATCACCCCGACGTGCTCGTCGCGATGAACCCGGCCGCGCTCCGCACGAACCTCAACGACCTGCCGAGCGGCGGCACGCTGGTCCTCAACCGCGACGCGTTCACCGACAAGAACCTGCAAAAGGCCGGCTATTCCGCGAACCCACTCGAGGACGGCTCGCTCGAGGAGTACAAGCTCCACGCGATCCCGCTGACCTCGATGACGGTCGAGGCGCTGAAGGGGATCGAGGGCGTCACGTCGCGCGAGGCCGAGCGCTCGAAGAACTTCTTCGCGCTCGGGCTGATGTCGTGGCTCTACGGCCGCCCGACCGAGAACACGCACGAGTTCATCCAGTCGAAGTTCGCGAAGCGTCCCGAGATCGCCGAGGCGAACCGCCGCGCGTTCAACGCGGGCTACAACTACGGCGAGACGTCCGAGGACTTCCTCGTGCACTACGAGGTCGCGCCGGCGTCTCTCGCGCCCGGGCTCTACCGGCAGATCACCGGCAACCAGGCGCTCGCCTACGGGCTGATCGCCGCGTCGGTGAAGTCGAAGCTGCCACTTTTTCTCGGCGCGTATCCGATCACGCCCGCGTCGGGGATCCTCGAGGAGCTTGCGCACCACAAGGAATTCGGCGTACGCACGTTCCAGGCCGAGGACGAGATCGCGGCGGTCGGCGCGGCGCTCGGCGCGAGCTTCGGCGGGTC
>JBDTVA010000103.1:0-5497 GCA_040007455.1 Actinomycetota bacterium
GACGCAGCGGCGCACGCCGAAGCGAAGTGCGCTCTGGTACCGCGACCTGATCGCTAGCCGACGAACAGCGTGACGACCATGCCGCGCGCCGAGGCCACGCCCGGCGCGGGCTGCTGATCCTCGACGGTGTCGCCCTCGCCCGTGCGGATGATCTCCACCCTGAAGCCCATGTCCTCGAGCGTTTGCCGTGCGGTGTCCTCGTTCTGGTCGCGGACATCGGGTACCTCGAGCTCCTCGACCGCGCCCTGGCCGAACGAGATGACGAGCTGCACCTCGGAGTTGCGGCGCGCGCGCGCGCCGGAGGCGGGCCGCTGCTCGATCACGCGACCGCGCGGTTGGTCGGAAGTGCGATAGGCGACGACCCCCTTCAGCCCGACGGTACGGAGGCGGCGAAGCGCCGGCGTCTGCGGGAGCCCAACGACGTTTGGGACGGACACCTGCGCCGGCGCCGTCGCGGGACGCTCCGTCGTCTCGCCCGTCTGCTCGCCGGTCGAGACGTTGATGCGCACCCGTGAGTCGGGCGGTGCACGCTCGCCGGGCGGCGGCTCCTGCGCGACGACCGTCCCCGCCGAGTCCGACGCGGGAACGTCGAAGATGCGCGGCTCGAAGCCGACAGCGCGCAGCTTCGCGACCGCCTCTTCCTCCTGAAGGCCGATCACGTCGGGCACGGGCTTCAGGTTTTGGCCCTTGGAGACCTTCAGCGTCACGAGGGAGCCCGGCGCTGCGCGCTCGCCGCTCCGGGGACGCTGGTCGACGACCGTGCCCTTCGGCGCGCCTGCGAAGACGCGCTCGATCTTCACCTCGAACTTCGCCGCCTCGAGACGCTGTCTCGCCTCGGCTTCCTTCAGCCCGATCATGTTCGGCACGGGCACGCGGATCAGCCCGCTCGAGACGAGAAGCTCGACGACCTGCCCCTCGTTCAGCTGGACGCCCGCGCCCGGAGACTGCGCGAAGACGATCCCCGCCTTCTGCTTGCTCGGCCGGCGGTCGACGTCCGTCTTCAGCTCCGCCTCCGCCAAGCGTGTTCGTGCCTGCGACTCGGTCAGGCCGACGACGCGCGGAACGACCGTCTTCTTGTCGTCCCGGACGATCAGCAGGTACGCAGCGAGACCCCCGAGGACGAGGAGCAGCAGCGCGAGCAGCCACGGCCAGAGCCGCGGCGGACGCCTCGGAGGTGCGACCTCCTCCTCGACGACCTCTCTCCGACCGCCCTCATCGATGATCAGGGTCTCCTCGGCGGGATCAGGTTCGCGCGGCGGGGTGCTCACAAACGAGGGGATCGCCGCAGCGCGGCGTCCGCAAACGTTGACGCCGTCCTGAACCACACGTACCCTGGGTGCTCATCGTCGAGCGAAGGAGGCTTGCAATGCCCAACGTGCGCAGCTGCATCACCTCCCCCCGCGTGGCCGCGGGGCTCGACGCCTAGCTCCGCGCGTTCGAGCATCCGCGGCGTTCACTCTCGACGTCGAAGGAGAACGCTTTGAACCGTATGACGCTGGCCGCGCTCGGCTGGACCGAGGAGCTGGAGGCGGCCTTCACAACCTATGCGGCGGACGGGTTCGAGCCCGCCCGCGTCGTCGCTGAGCATCGCGGCGGCTTCGCCGTGCGCACGGAGCGGGACGACCGGCTCGCGCACGTGCGGGGCAAGCTCCGCGAGGACGAGCTGTTCGGCGGGATGCCGACGGTCGGCGACTGGGTGGTCGTCGTCGACGCCGGCGAACGCTACGCGATCGAGGCCGTGCTCCCGCGACGCACGAAGGTGTCACGGAAGACGCCTTGGCTCAAGTCGGACGAGCACATCCTCGTCGCGAACGTCGACACGATCTTCATCGTCGCGGGACTCGACGGCGACTTCAACGTGCGCCGGCTCGAGCGCTACCTCGCAACCGCGTGGGACAGCGGTGCCGACCCCGTCCTCGTACTGACGAAGCTCGACGTCAACGACGACCCGGCTGTGCTGCTCGAAGCGGAGACGATCGCGATGGGCGTCCCCGTGCACGCGGTGAGCAATGTCACGGGTGAAGGGCTCGAAGCGCTCGACGCGTACCTAGGCCCCGCACGAACGATCGTGCTGATCGGGTCGTCCGGCGTCGGCAAGTCGACGCTCGTGAACACGCTCGCCGGACGCGAGCTGATGCCGGTCGGCGACCTGCGGAACGACGGTAGGGGCCGCCACAAGACGAGGCACCGCCAGCTGCATGCACTGCGGAACGGCTCGCTCCTGATCGACACGCCCGGCCTGCGCGAGCTGCAGCTCTGGGAAGGGGACCTCGACCGCGCGTTCGCCGATGTCGCCGAGCTCACGCAGCTGTGCCGTTTCAACGACTGCGCTCACCGCACAGAGCCGGGGTGCGCGATCAACGGGGCGCTCGAAGACGGCTCGCTCGACCCGGCGCGCTGGGACAGCTACCAGCGGCTGGAACGCGAGATGGCACGGCTGCGAGGGCGGCGAAGCCACCGCGAGCAGTCGGAGCTGAAGCGACGCTGGCGCGACCGTGCGCGCGAGACGCGGTACCAGCGGCGCCACGGGAAGCTGAAGGAGCGCTAGGGCCGCGTCCGCCAGGGCTTGGCGCCCACCTGCTCGAGGATCTCCTCGAGCAGGTGGAAGGACGAGAGCACGTGCTCGCGCGCCAGCGCCCGCGCCCCCTCTGCGCTGCCGGCGGCGAGCGCCTGCCGGATCGCGCGGTGCTGCTGGTCGTTCTTCGCGTAGAGCTCGTCGATCCGCGAGTCGCCGGGAGCCCACACCGCGGGGCCGGAGAAGGTACGGCGGGCGCCCTTTGCGAGCCGCTCCACGAGCGGCAGGTCGGCAGCGCGATAGATCACGTCGTGGAAGGCGTGATTTGCGCGCACCCAATCCGCCGTCAGTGCGCGACGGTCGCGTCCGGGCTCGCGCGCGCGCATCTCCTCGGTCAGGCGGTGGAAGCGCTTCTGCGCGGCGTCGAGCTCGTCGAGCGCTTCGTCGGTCATGTGCGCGGTGGCGGCCTCGGTGGCGAGGCTCTCGAGCTCTGCGCGCACGAGGAACGCCTCGCGGAGCTCCTCCCGCGTGATCGTGCGCACGCGCACGCCGCGGTTCGGCTCGAACGACACGAGCCCGAGCGCGGCGAGCTTGCGGAGCGCCTCACGGATCGGGGTGCGGCTGACGTCGAACTGGTCGGAGAGCTGCTCCTGCCGCAGCACCGTGCCGGGAGAGAGCTCGCCCGAGACGATCGCCTCCTCGATCACCAGCGCGATGTCGTCGGCCTTGGTGCTGAGCGTCGTCACGGCAGCCGATCGTAGGCGGCAAGCGTGAGGAACTCCACGAATTGGTCGCTGAGCGCAACTTGCTCGAAAATCTCGCGCGCTTCGCGGGCCTCGTCGCCGATCTCCTCGGCCATCACCTTGCGCACGTCGTCGGCCGAGAAGCGGCCGGCGTGCACCCACTGCCAGACCTGCGAGCGCGAGATCTCGGCGGTGGCGACGTCCTCCATCAGGTTCTCGATCGCCGCCGCGCCCGTACCGCTCAGCCACGCCTCGAGGTAGCGAACACCCACGCGGACGTTCAGGCGGAGGCCCTCGTCGGTCACCTCCCCGCCCGGAACGCGCAGGTCGAGCAGCTCGTCCGCCGTCGTCTCGACGTCCTCGCGGAGCCGGTCGAGCTGGTTCTCCCGCTCGAACTGCTCGAGGGCGACGGGCACCAGGTCGGGGTGGGCGACCCACGTGCCGTCGAACCCGTCCGCAGCCTCACGAACCTTGTCCTCCTTCACCTTGGCGAGCGCGACCTCGTTCACCTCCGCGTCGCGGCGCGACGGAATGAACGCCGCCATGCCCCCGATCGCGTGCGCACCTCGCCGGTGGCACGTGCGCACGAGCAGCTCGGTGTACGCGCGCATGAACGGCACCGTCATCGAGACCTGCGGGCGGTCGGGCAGAACCTCACCGTGCGCGTGCAGCTTCTTGATCAGGCTGAAGATGTAGTCCCAGCGCCCGGCGTTCAGCGCGGCGATGTGGTCGCGGAGCTCGTAGAGGATCTCGTCCATCTCGAACGCGGCGAGCACGGTCTCGATCAGGACGGTCGCGCGGATCGAGCCGCGTTCGATGCCCAGCTCGTCCTCGGCGAGCTCGAAGGCCTTGCGCCACAGCTGCGCCTCGCGGTGGCCCTCGAGCTTCGGGAGGTAGAAGTACGGGCCTGTGCCGCGATCGAGCTGCTCGCGCGCGTTGTGGAACACGCAGAGGCCGAAGTCGAACAGGCTCGCGGAGACCGCCTCGCCGTCCACCTCGAAGTGGCGCTCGGGCAGGTGCCAGCCGCGCGGGCGGATGACGAGCGTCGCGATCTCGTCGTTCAGCCGGTAGCTCTTCTCTCCCGTCTCCAGCGAGATCGTCTTCCGCACCGCGTCGCGCACGTTCCGCTGACCGCCGACGACGTTTGCCCACGTCGGCGAGCTCGCGTCCTCGAAGTCGGCCATGAAGACCTTCGCGCCCGAGTTGAGCGCGTTGATCATCATCTTGCGCTCGACGGGACCGGTGATCTCGACGCGCCGGTCCTGCAGGTCCGCCGGCGCAGGGCGCACGCGCCAGTCGGCCTCCCTCACCTCTCTCGTCTCGGCGAGGAAGTCCGGCCGCTCGCCTGCGTCGAGGCGAGCCTGCCGCTCGACGCGCGCGGCGAGCAGCTCGAGCCGCTCGCCGCGGAGTTCCCGGTGGAGGCGCTCGACGAAGCCGAGCGCCTTCGCCGTCAGGACGTCAGTCGTCTCGAGCAGCCCGCTCACACCGCGGGGGCGAACTGCGCCTCTTCGGTCGATCCCTCGAGCGCGCGGGTCGAGCTCTCGCCGCCGGTGACCGCGTCGAGCACGCCGTCGAAGTAGCCGGCGCCGACCTCGCGCTGGTGGCGCGTAGCCGTGTAGCCGTGCTCCTCGAGCGCGAACTCCCGCTCCTGCAGCTCGACGTACGCCGACATTCCGTCCGCAGCGTAGCCGCGCGCGAGCTGGAACATCGACTCGTTGAGCGCGTGGAAGCCGGCCAGCGTGACGAACTGGAAGCGGTAGCCCATCGAGCCGAGCTCCTGCTGGAACGTCGCGATCTGCGCGTCGGACAGGTGCTTGCGCCAGTTGAACGACGGCGAGCAGTTGTACGCGAGCAGCTTGCGCGGATGGCGCTCGTGGATCGCGTCGGCGAACCGTCGCGCCTCCTCCATGTCGGGCGTCGAGGTCTCGAACCAGATCACGTCGGCGTACGGCGCGTACGCGAGCGAGCGGGCGATCGACGGCTCGAGCCCGTCGCGGACGCGGTAGAAGCCCTCCGGCGTGCGCTCGCCGGTCAGGAACTCCGCGTCGCCCGGGTCGGCGTCGCTCGTCAGCAGCGTCGCGCTGAGCGCGTCGGTGCGCGAGACGAGGACGGTCGGCACGCCGAGCACGTCGGACGCGAGCCGCGCGCCGACGAGCGTGCGCACGAACTGCGACGTCGGCACGAGCACCTTGCCGCCGAGGTGGCCGCACTTCTTCTCGGACGCGAGCTGGTCCTCGAA
>JBDTVA010000104.1:0-5491 GCA_040007455.1 Actinomycetota bacterium
TCGACGAGATCGACGTTCCGAGCGCGCTGGTGGCCGAGGCCGCGCACGGGACGGCGCCGGCGCTCCAGGGAAAGAACATCGCGAACCCGCTGGCGATGATCCTCGCCGCCGCCGCGCTGCTCATGCACGGCGACGAGCGGGAGCAAGAGGCTGCGCGCGCGATCCGAGAATCAGCACTGGAAGCGGTCGCCGACGGCGAGCGCACAGCCGATCTCGGCGGTCACCTGAGCACATCGGAGTACACCGACACCGTGATCAGGCGCGTGAAGACGAAGCTCGAGGCCTGGTCGGTGCTCTAGCGCCGGACCGTGACGCCCGTCCCCTCGACGCGCCGCAGCGCCTCGTCGATCTGCTCCTGCGTCCCCTCGAGGACGGCGAGCGCCGTCGCCGCTCCTCCTGGCTGGAGACGTCGAAGGATCGGCTGCATGACGACGAGAAAGACGTCAAGGACGGTCAGGGCGGCGATGATCCTGAAGAACGGGCTGTCTTCGAGCTCGGCCCAGATCGCGAACGACACGAGGGACGCGAGCAGCAGGGCGAGCGCCGTCGCACCGGCAGCCGCTGCGCCGACCGCTCGCGGATCGTCGTGGCGCCGACGCGTTTGCAGAGCCGCGATCTGCGTCGATGCGACGGCCCAGACGACCAGCGTCCCGAGCAACTTTCCGGCCGTGACGGAATCGCCGCCCCAGATCACGACCTGGGCCCAGGCGAACGACGTGACGGCGAGGCTCACGGACGCCCAGCCGACGAGCACCGACGTGCGGCGCTCGAGCAGGATTGCACCCGGGAGCGCCAACAGGCTGGCGACCGAGATCGCGACCGTCGTCCCGAGGATCCTCGCCTCGGTGTCGCCGAAGTCGCCGAAGAGCAGGATGAGAATCGCGAGCGCGGCCGTGACCGACAGCGACGCGAGCGCGCCGACGAGCAGGAGCCGCTTCGAGAAGGTCACTACACCGCAATTCTGACGCGTGCCGACCATGCCTCGATGCACGCATGCGTGATCTGCGGGTCGAACTGGGTACCCGCACACCGGGCGAGCTCCTCGAGCGCCTGGCGGATGGTGAGCGTCGAGTGGTACGGCCGATACGACGTCATGGCGTCGTATGCATCCGCGATGGAGATGAGCCGGGCCTCAGCGGGGATGGCCTCTCCCGCGATGCGGCCGGGATAGCCGGTTCCGTCCCAGCGCTCGTGGTGGTGGAGGATCGACGGCAGCGCCCGCCTCACGCTCGGCAGCGACGAGACGAGCACGGCGCCTGCCGCCGGGTGCCTGCGGACCTCGGCGAGCTCGCTCGCGGTGAGCGGCCCCGGCTTGGCGAGGATCGCCGCGGAAACGGTGAGCTTGCCCACGTCGTGCAGGAGGCTGCCCGCGCGGATGTTTCCGAGGGCCTCGTCGCTCCAGCCGAGCGTCCTGGCGGCCGCGACCGCGAGCCCGGCGACCCGGTGAGCGTGGCCCAACGTCCAGGGATGCCTCGCCTCGACTGCCTCGGTCAGCTCGGCCAGCATGGACGGCGGATTTCGCGGTTGCTTCCCGCGTCCCTTCCCCGCCCGCCCAAATAGGATCCGCGCGGTGAGAGTCGGAGTCGCACGGGAGACAGCTGCAGGGGAGCGGCGCGTCGCGCTCGTCCCGGACTCGGTCGGGCGGCTCGCCCAGACCGGGATCGGCGTCGTCGTCGAGCCGGGCGCGGGCGTCGAGGCCTCGTACCCGGACGAGGAGTACCGCGTGGCCGGCGCCGAGCTCGGGCCCGCCTGGGACGCCGACGTCGTGGTCAAGGTCCAGGCGCCCGCGGCCGACGAGGTCGAGCGGCTCCGCGACGGCCAGGTGCTGATCGGGTTCCTCCAGCCCTTGACCGACCGCGAGGGGATCGACCGGCTCGCCGCCCGCGGCGTGGTCGGCTTCGCCATGGAGTCGATCCCGCGGATCACGCGCGCGCAGGCGATGGACGCGCTCTCGTCGCAGGCGACCGTCTCCGGCTACAAGTCGGCGCTGATCGCCGCCGACCGGCTCCCCCGGTTCCTGCCGATGCTGATGACTGCGGCCGGCACCGTGCCGCCTGCGAAGGTGCTCGTGCTCGGCGCCGGAGTCGCGGGGCTTCAGGCGATCGCGACCGCGAGGCGGCTCGGTGCGGTCGTCTCGGGCTTCGACGTGCGGCCGGCGGTGCGCGAGCAGGTCGAATCGCTCGGCGCGGCGTTCCTCGACCTCGGCGTGGTCGGCGAGGAGACCGAGGGCGGCTACGCGCGCGAGCTGACTGCGGACGAGCAGAAGACGCAGCAGGAGGAGCTCGAGCGCCGGATCCCGGAGTTCGACGCCGTGATCACGACGGCCGCGATCCCGGGGCGCGCGGCGCCGAGGCTGATCCCGGCGAGCGCGGTGCGAGCGATGCGCCCCGGCTCGGTCATCGTCGACCTCGCCGCAGAGACGGGTGGGAACTGCGAGTTGACACGACCGGGCGAGGAGTTCTCCGAGGGCGGCGTGACGATCGTCGGGCTCACGAACCTGCCGAGCACGATGGCCTACGACGCCTCGCGGCTCTACTCGCGGAACGTCACCTCCTTGCTGCAGCACCTGGCGCCCGAAGGCGAGCTGCACCTGGACTTCGAGGACGAGATCGTCGCCGGCGCGTGCGTCACGCGTCGGGAGGAGGTGCCGGCGTGAACGAGCTGCTCGTGCTCGAGCTGACGATCTTCGCGCTCGCGATCATCGTCGGGTTCGAGGTGATCTCGAAGGTGCCGGCGATGCTGCACACGCCGTTGATGTCGGGCACGAACGCGATCCACGGCATCGTCCTGATCGGCGGGATGCTGATCGTCGGCACCGCGGACTCGACGATCGAGCAGGTGCTCGGCTTCGTCGCGGTCGTTTTCGGCACGATCAACGTCGTCGGCGGGTTTCTCGTCACCGACCGCATGCTCGAGATGTTCAAGCAGCGTCGCCCGGACGAGCCGGACGGCGAATGAGCCGCACCTGGATCGACGTCGCCTACCTCGTCGCCGCGATCCTGCTGATCGTCGGCGTCAAGCGGCTCGCCCACCCCCGCACCGCGCGTTCGGGGAACTGGATCGCCGCGGTCGGCATGGCGATCGCCGTCGGCTTCACGTTCCTGATCGAGGAGATCGACTCGTACTGGCTGATGCTCGCCGGCATCGCGGTGGGCTCGGTCGTCGGCGCGCTCTCGGCGCGCGCGGTGAAGATGACGCAGATCCCGCAGATGGTCGCGCTGTTCAACGGCGTCGGCGGCGGCGCGGCTGCGCTGATCGCGGCGTCCGAGTTCCACCGCCAAGCGCCGGAGCTCGGCGGGCTCCAGGGCGAACTGCTCGTCGGGATCCTCTTCTCGGCCGTGATCGGATCGGTCAGCTTCTGGGGCTCGCTCGTCGCGTTCGGGAAGCTGCAGGAGCTGATCACCGGGCGGCCGCTCGTCTTCCCGGGCCAGAACCTGTTCAACCTTGCGCTGGGACTCGTGCTCGTCGCGCTCGTCACGTTGACGGCCGTGACGGAGAACGGGCTGTGGCTCGTGCTGCTGATGCTCGCCGCTGCGGTGCTCGGCGTGCTGTTCGTGCTCCCGATCGGCGGCGCGGACATGCCGGTCGTGATCTCGCTGCTGAACGCCTGCACGGGCCTGGCGGCCGCGTCGACCGGGTTCGTGCTCCACAACACCGCGCTGATCATCGGCGGAACGATCGTCGGGGCTTCGGGGACGCTCCTTACCCTGATGATGGGCCGCGCGATGGGCCGCCCCCTCGTGAAGACGCTCTTCGGCGCGTTCGGCGCGACGCCGGCCAGCGGGCCCGCGCCGGCAGGCGCGCCGACGAACGGCGCGAGCGTGCGCACCGCGTCGCCGGAGGACATCGGGTTCATGCTCGCGTACGCGCGCCGAGTCGTGTTCGTCCCGGGATACGGGCTCGCGGTCGCGCAGGCGCAGCACGACGTGCGGAGCCTCGGCGAGCTGCTCGAGAGCAAAGGCGTCGACGTCCGCTACGCGATTCATCCCGTTGCTGGGCGAATGCCGGGCCACATGAACGTGCTGCTCGCGGAAGCGAACGTGCCGTACGACGAGCTCTTCGAGATGGACGAGATCAACCCCGAGTTCCCGCAAACCGACGTCGTCGTCGTGGTCGGCGCGAACGACGTCGTCAACCCCGCCGCGCGGAACTCGCCCGGAAGCCCGATCTACGGCATGCCGATCCTCGACGTCGACAAGGCGCACAACGTCGTCGTGATCAAACGCTCGCTCGCGACCGGGTTCGCCGGTGTCGACAACCCGCTCTTCTACGACCCGAAGACCGTGATGCTCTTCGACGACGCGAAGGCCGCGCTCGAACGGCTCGTCTCAGCCGTCAAGGCGGTTTGAGCGTCCCCGACGTCCCGTTCTTCGACGGCCACGCCGTCGAGGACGCCGTCGCGCCCGAGCGCGCACTCGAGGCAGTGCGCGGCGCGTTCATCGCGTACGCGCGCGGCGAGTGGACGATGCCGCCGAAGGTGTACGTGCACGCCTATCCGGCCGGCGACTTCCGGGCGATGCCGGCGCTCGGAGGAGGGCACGCGCTCCTCAAGTGGGTGACCTCGTTCCCGGGAAACCCTGCCGCGGGGTTGCCGACGGTGATGGGCCTCGTCCTCGTCTCCGACGCCTCGAACGGCGTGCTGCGCGCGGTGCTCGACGCGGGCGCGGTGACCGCGCTCCGGACCGGCGCGGCGGCGGTGCTCGCAGCCGAGACGCTCGGGCGAAGCGACGCCGGGCGCGCGGCCGTGATCGGCGCCGGCGTCAACGGTCGCGCCGCGGCGCGGACGTTTCTCGCGCGGGGTCGGGAAGTCGCGCTCTGGGACGTCGACGCAGAGCGAGCCCGCGGCGTTGCCTCGGAGCTCGGCGCGGAGGTCGCGACGTCACGCGAGGAAGCGCTCGCGGCGGATCTCGTCGTCACCGTCACGCCGGGTCGCGAGGTGCTCCTGGTCGAGGGCGGGCTCGCGCCGGGCCAGCACGCGTCGCTGATGGGCGCGGACGGACCGGGCAAGCAGGAGATCGCCGTCGAGGAGCTCGCGCGCGTGCGGGTCTTCTCGGACGAATGGGAGCAGGCGAGCCACGGCGGCGACATCGCCCGCGCGGTCGAAGCCGGCGTGCTGGAGCGCGCCGACGTGACCGAGCTCGGAGCGGTGCTCGCGGGCGCGGCCGAGGGACGGCGCTCACCCGAAGAGGCGACGGTCTTCGACTCGACCGGCCTCGCGATCCAGGACCTCGCGATCGCCCTCGCGGCGCTCGAGCGCGTCGACGACCTCGACCTGCCGCGCTTCAGCCTCTAGGAGGGCTTGACGAAACGGGCGCTGTGCCGCCGGGCCGCGCTGGGCGGCGCGATGCAGCGTCCTCAGTCGCGCCCGTATCCATCGGATACGAACGCTCCCTGCGTCCTTGCTTCGCACCACCCATCCCACCCCGACGACGAGGCCCGTCCCGCCAAACCCTCCTAGGCCGCGACGACGGCCCGCGCAGGGTCGAGCACG
>JBDTVA010000105.1:0-5455 GCA_040007455.1 Actinomycetota bacterium
GGACGCGCAGCGAGCGGGGTTCCGTCGCGGTAGTAGGCGAGCACGTCGTCGAGCGAGACGACCGTGTAGCCGAGCTCGCGCACCTGCGCGAGCTGGTCGTCGAACGCCCCGACGGGAACGCTGAGCGGATTCTCGGGCAGGTCGTTGACCTTGTGGTACATGAGCACGCGCAGCCGCGCGTCGGCGGCGCCGTTTCGCGGCGACAACGTCGCGGTGGTCTCGCCGATCGTCCGGTAGACCCCGTTCTTCAGGAGCTGCTTTGCCCGCTCTGCACGCACGGGTTCAGTCTAGGGAGGCAACGAGCTCGCGCACCCGCTCTGCGTACTCCTGGGGCGAGGCATACCACTGCTCCGACTCGGCCTTCGCCACGAGCCCGAGGCTGGAAGCCAGCTCGCGATTCGACATGACCCTCACGAGCTCTCGCGCGAGGCCGTCGACGTCGTCCGACGGGAACAGCAGGCCGTTCTCGCCGTGGGTGACGAGATCCTCGATCCCGCCGCCGCGCGCCCCGACGACGGCCCGGCCCCGGCAGAACGCCTCGACGACCACGCGGCCCATCCCCTCGCGCCGCGAGGGCAGTACGAGGCACGTCGCCGCGTCGAGCTCGCCCGCGATCTCCTCGGGCGCGAGCCCGCTCTCCCAGGTGACGTTCGGGCCGCGATCGACGAGCGTGCGCGCGAGGTCGGCCCGCGCGCCCGCACCGATCAGGCGAAGCGACGCGCCGGGTACCCGCTCCGCGACGCGCGGCCACGCCTCGACGAGCAGGTCGACGCCCTTGTAGAGCTCGAGCGCGCCGACGAACAGCGCAACCGGGCGCTCCGGCAGCGGAACGGGCGGAGAGAGGAACGGGTCGAGATCCATGAAGGCGGGGAAGGTCGCAGCGGGCTCGACACCGAGCTCGCGAACCATTCCGGTGGTGAAGTCCGAGACCGTCCGCACCTCGTCGACGTGCCGCACCGCCCACGTCGCGACGCGGTCGGCGAACGGGTTGAGGAGGCGCCGGGTCCGCGAGCCGTACAACCGTGTCGCGGTGCGCCAGTCGCCGTGGACGTCGAGGATCACCTTCGCGCGGCTGCGTGAGAAGCGCCGCGCGATCACCGCCGAAGCGGCGTCGTGCGCGCCTTGGACGAGCACCGCGTCCGGCTCGAACTCGCGCAGCAGCCGGCGGATTCGGAACGGGAGCGACGCGTGGAAGAACAGGCCGTCGAGGAGCCGCGGGCGGAGCGGCGGCACGAGCGTGAACGTCTCGTCGCGCAGCGGGGAGCCGCTGGCCGCGCTCGCGAGCACGTGCACGTCGAGCGCGCCCGCCATCGCGTCGAACTTGAGCTGCTCGGAAGGCGGCAGGGGGAGCTTGTAGCGGCGACGGCCGACGAGGAGGAGGCGGGGCTTCACGCCCCCGCACTCTCGCGCAGCAGCTCCTCCAGACGCCCGTAGATCCGCTCGGGCGAGAACTGCTCGACCGACCGCGGCCCGGCGGCGCGCAGCCGCTCGCGAAGGTCGGCGTCGCCGAAGTAGCGCCGGATCGCCGCAGCGAGCGCCTCGGGGTCCTCGGGCGGGACGAGGAGCCCGTTCTCCCCGTCGCGGACGATCTCCGTCACGCCGCCCGCCGCGGTCGCGATCACGGGCGTGCCGACCGCGAGCGCTTCGACGAGCACGTGCGGGAAGTTCTCCCATTTCGACGGGAGCACGACCGCGTCGCCGGCGCGCAGGAGCTCGAAGACTGTCGATCGCGGCTGTGGGCCGAGGAAGCGCGCTCGTCCGTCCAGCCCGAGCTCGCCGGCGAGCGTGCGGAGCTTCTCGGCGTCGGGCCCGTCGCCCGCCAGGACCAGGTCGAGCCCTTCGACTCGCGTGAGCGCGTCGAGCGCGACGTCCACGGCCTTCTGCACCGAGAGGCGGCCGGCGAAGACGAGCGTCGGCCCGTCGAGGCCGTGCCGGCGGCGGAGCTCGTCGCGGTCCTCCAGGTCTGCCGGACGCTCGACCGGGTTCGGCAGGACCTCGATCCGCTCCGGACGGATCCCCCAGGCGGCCGCGAGGCCGCGGAGCGACTCGCTCGGGATCAGGATCCGGGAGGTGCGACGAAGCGCGAGGTTCCGCGCCGAGCGGAGCGCGCGCACCCGCCACCCGCCCGAGCGCTGGAACGAGTCGAGGTCGCCGCCGTACAACCCGTAGCGGATCGAGCGCTCGTACGTCGGGTCCGAGGTCAGCTTCTGGACGATCGGCGCGTGCACGAGCGCAGAGCCCAAGGCGCTCCGGCCGAGCATCCCCGTCGAGTAGACGACGTCGGCGCGCCGGGATGCGGCCGCGATCAGCTGCACTGCGCGCGCGTGTCGCACACCGCGCGGCAGCGCGCGCGACGCCCAGTGCACCGGGTACGCCTCGAGCGCGGGCGCACGGTCCGCCGTCGTGACGACCTCGACCTTGTGCCCGCGCGCGAGCAGCATCTCCGCGACCTCGGGCGCGTGACTGGCCGGCCCGCCGACGTCCGGCGGCCAGATCCCCGACACGATCAACACCTTCACGCCGCGGACACCTGCACCGGCGGATGCGCGCGGATCCGCGCGAGCAGCACCGTCCACACCGCTGCGAACACGACCGTCGAGGCGAGCACCGCGAACGCCGCGCCGGTCGCCCCCCACTCGCGCCCCAGCACGACGAGCAGCGGTACGAGGACGACCGTCTCGATCCCATGCGCGACGACGCGCAGGTTCGGCCGGCCGATCGAGATCGGGAGCGACTTGCTCCAGCCGTAGACGAGCTGGATCGCGCCGGCGAGCAGAACGATCCGCGCAGCGTCGACCGCCGCCCCGTAGTCCGGCAAGAGGAGATCGAAAAGCCAGGGCATCAGCAGCCAGAAGACCGGGACCGCGACGGCCATCAGCGCTGCGGCGCTCAGCGTGTAGCGCTTGACGCCGGCGAGCACCGCGTCGGGCCTCCCGCGCTCCCACTGCCGGGTCTGATCGGTCAACAGGATCAGCCGCACGGGGGAGCTGAGCGAGCCCAGCCCCTGCTGCGGCGCCTGCGCGGCGCGAAAGAGGCCGACCTGGTCGACGGTGTTGACGACGCCGAGCAGAATCTGCGCGATCCACGCCCGGACCGAGACGATGCCCGTCCCGAGGCTCGACTGGAGCACGAAGCGGACGATCTCCTTGCGGTCCTCCGCGAGCGACACGCGGGCGGCACGCGGGAACCGAAGCAGCGCGACGAGCCCCATCCAGCTCAGCACCGCCGTCGCAACGAGCTGCGCGAGCACGAGCGCGACGACCGTCTCCGTGACGCCGTACTGCGAGCCGATCACGATCGCGACGAGCCGCAAGGCCATCGAGACGAAGAGGAAGAACGCGCGAACGTCGTAGCGACCGCGCAGGAGCAGCGCCGCCGCGGCGGTGCCCTCGAAGGAGTAGAGAAGCGGCAGCGGCGATGCGACGAGGAGCGGCACCGTCAGGTCGACGCCGAAGAGCGCGTCGCTCGCGGGGGCGAGCGCGCAGATCAGGAGGCCCGCGACGAGCGCACTGGCGCTCTTCAGGCCGAAGGCGAGCTCGAAGAGACGCCGGAATCGCCCCCAGTCCCGCGCCTCCACGTAGCGGAAGCCGTACTTGACGAGCGCCTCCTCGCTCGTCAGGTCGAGCAGCAGCTGGAACAGCGCGACCGTCGCGAGGACGAGGGCGAGCCGGCCGAAGTCCGTGATTCCGAGGACGTTCGCTGCGACGAGCGTCCCCGCGATCCCGAGCGCCGTGGCCCCGTAGCTCCCCAGCGCGGTCGCGAGCCGCCGGCGCAGGAGGTTCATACGGCCCACGGTACTGAAGGTTTGTGTTGGACTCGTGACAGTGCCGCGCCTCTACCCCGTCCTCTTCGCGCTCTGCGCGCCGCTCGTCTTCCTGCACGCCGACTACCAGCCGTCGTTCGCGGTCTCGGTGGGTGGGAGCGACGCGACTCTCTACCTCTCCGACCTCGCGGTGCTCGCGATCGGCGCGGTCGGGGTCGCCGCCGGCGCCCGCCTCGGCTTTGCTCCCCTCAGGGCGGGCCGCCCGATCTGGATCGCGTCCGCTGTGTTCCTCGCGTTCGTGCTCGCCGGCACGGCGGTCGGCGCGGCGACCACAGAGGACTACCCGCTCGCGGACAACCTGCTCACGACCGCGAAGCTCACCGAGTACGCGCTGCTCGCGCTCGCCGCGCCGCTCGCCATCCGCCGCGCAAAGGAGCTCACGCCGCTCCTCGTCACCCTCACCGCTTGGAGCACGGCGGCGACGTTCGGAGCGCTTCTGCAGTTCCTCGGCGTCCTGAACGAGTTCGAGGGGCGACGGCCGGGACAGCGCGAGCCGTCGTTTCTCGGGATCCACGACCTCGCAGCACTTTCCGGCGCGACGCTCGCCGTCGGCCTGCTCGCGCTCGCGCTCGGCGAGCGGAAGCGGCTCGGGGTCGTCGCGGGGATCGCCGGTGGGCTCGGCGTGATCCTCTCCGGGGCCACCGCCGCGGTCGTCGGGGTCGCGGCCGCCGGCGCAGCTGCCTGGCTGCTCGGGCGCCGCCGTGCGCTGGCGATCGCCGCCGTCGTGTTCGTCGTCGCGGCCGGGACGATCGCGATCCGGACGGTCGACACGCGGCCGCTCCTCGACGCGCTGGGGATCGAGCGCCCGCGGGACGTCGCGACCGACCCGGAAGCGAGCTGGCAGCAGCGCGCAGCGCTCGCCTACATCGGCGGCCGGATCTTCCTCGACCACCCGCTGCTCGGCGTCGGCTGGCAGGCGTCCTCCGAGGCGGTTCATTACAACCCTTATCTCGCCGATGCGCGCGCCCGCTTTCCCGACCTGCCCGAGCGCGCGCTCCCCTCGCCCGAGCACGAGTGGGGCGTCCAGAACGCCTACGTCCAGGCCGCCGCCGACCTCGGCGTCTTCGGGCTCCTCGCGTGGCTGGCGTTCCTCTTCGTGCCGCTTGGCGTCGCCTGGCGTGCGGGCCCGAGCGCGGCCGTCCCTATCCTGTGGCTGCTCGTGAGCATGGGCATCTGGATCGGACTGGGTCTTGTGGCGGGGATCCCGCTCGTCGGCCTGACGTGGCTGTCGATCGGGCTCGCCGCGGCCTCGGCAGCCTGGCGTGAGCTCAGCTAGCCGGCCCGGCGAGGCCCGCCGGAACCCGCCGCCCGGCACGCCGACGTCCGCCCTGCTCAAGCCGCTCTCGGACTGGATCCGCGCCGAGGCAGAGTCATTCCACGCCGAGCATGGCCCGTACCGCGTGCTCGACGTGGGCTGCGGCGTCAAGCCGTACTACCCCTGGTTCGAGCCGTACGTCTCCGAGTACGTCGGGCTGGACATCGGGGGCAACCCGAACGCGGAGCTCGAGGGCACGATCGAGTCGATCCCGGCCGAGGACGCGAGCTTCGACCTCGTTCTCTGCACGCAGGTGCTCGAACACTGCGACGACCCCGCGCAGGGCGTCCGCGAGCTGCGCCGCGTCACGAAGCCCG
>JBDTVA010000106.1:0-5451 GCA_040007455.1 Actinomycetota bacterium
GGCGTCCGAGGCCGTTGCTACCCTGCTTGCAGATGCCCGCGGAAACCTGGAATTTCCAGGCATATCGCGGCTCACAGCCGCCCACGTTCGCGAACCAGGCCGAGCTCGCGTGCGCGCGCGTCCTCGACTACTACGGCATCCCGTGGGAGTACGAGCCTCGCACGTTCGTGCTCGAGGAAGAAGAGGGCCGCATCGTCCAGGCGTTCACGCCCGACTTCTACCTCCCCGAACAGGAGCTCTACGTCGAGATCACCGTGATGAAGCAGTCCCTCGTGACGCGCAAGAACCGCAAGCTCCGGAAGCTGCGCGAGCGCTACCCCGACGTCAACGTCAAGCTCTTCTACAAGCGCGACATCTCGCGCCTGGCCGAGCGATACAGACTCGATCTCGCAAGCTAGTGGACCCTCGCGTCGGCGAGGTCTACCTCACCCGCGAGGAGCTCGACGCGCGCGTGCGCCAGCTCGGCGATGAGCTCACGCGCGAGTACGAGGGGCGGAACCCGCTGCTCGTCGCGCCGCTCAAAGCGAGCCTCATCTTCGTCACCGACCTCTCGCGCGCCCTCACGGTCGCGCACGAGCTCGACTTCCTGGAGCTCGCCGGCTACGACGCTGACGGGCCGGGAATCCGGCTGCTCAAGGACCTCGACGCCGAGATCGAGGGGCGCCACGTGGTGATCGTCGAGGACGTCGTCGACACCGGGCTCTCGCTCAACTACCTCTGCAAGACGCTTCGCCTGCGCGGGCCAGCGTCACTCTCCGTGGTGACGCTCCTCGACCGTCCGTACCGGCGGCTCGTCGAGGACCTGCCGATCGCCCACGTGGGCTTCACGGTCCCCGACGAGCTGTTCGTCGGCTACGGGTTCGACCTGGACGAGCGGTACCGCAACCTGCCGGACCTGCACGTCCTCAAGTAGCTACCAGCGCCGGCCGCGGACGAAGAAGCCGATCAGCCAGAGCAGGAAGGCGATGATCGCGATCCAGAGCAGGATCTTGACCACGCCGGTGATCCCCAGCACGAACAAGATCAGGATCAGGATCAGGATTAGCAGAAGTGGGCTCACTTGGCTCCTTTCTCGGGGGACGGACGCCGGATGTGATTCCCGCGTTGCCGCGTCGAAAAACGCTGTTACAGAGCTACCCCAGGTAGCCGAGCGGGTCGACCGGCGAGCCGTTCACGCGGACTTCGAAGTGGACGTGCGGCCCGGTGCTGTGGCCGGTCGAGCCGGCGTAGGCGATCGTCTGCCCCTGCGAGACCGAGCTGCCGTTCCCGACCGGGAGCGACGAGTTGTGGCCGTAGGCGGTCGCGAGACCGCCCCCGTGGTCGATCACGACGAGGTTGCCGTAACCACCCATCCAACCGGCGTAGATCACGCGACCCGAGGCCGCCGCGGCGACCGGCGTGCCCGTCGGGACCGCGATGTCGATCCCCTCGTGCATCCGCCCCCAGCGCCAGCCGTACCCGCTCGTGACCGGCCCCGAGACGGGCCAGATCAGCCCGCTCGAGGAGCGCACGACCGACGAAAAGGACTGCGAGGTCTGGATCCGCGACGCGAGCGACGCACTGACTGCCGCGAGCGCCTCGGCCTCGGCGAGGTACTCCGCCTTCTGCTGCTGGACGGACGCGAGGGCCTCGCGGCGCTGGGCGCGCGTTCCAGAGAGCGCGCTCTCGCGGGCGACGAGCTCGTTTCGGACCTGCCGCGTCTGCTGCGTGCGCGCGGCGACGGCCTGAGCGACCGCGAAGACCTTCTTCCTCGTCACCGTCGTGTTCGCCTGCTGCACCTGGATCAGGTCTTTCGCGCGGCCGACAGACTCGGCGATCCGTTCGTCCTGGGCCGCGAGCTCCTCTGCGTAGTCGAGCCGCGTCACGAGCTCGCTGAAGTTCGACGAATCGAGCAAGACGTCGACCGTGCTCAGGTTGCCCGACTGGTAGATCGCGACGAGCCGGTCGCTCAGGCGGTCGATCGCCTGCTCGTGCTGGCTGCGCAGGAAGCCGAGCTTCTCCGTCTGAAGCCGCCACAGCTCGGTGATCCGCGCGAGCTTCTCCCGCTGGAGCGCGAGGTCCTGCTCGAGCAGCGCGAGGTCCGTGGAGACATTCCCTACCTCCGACTCGAGCGTCCGGATCCTCTGCGAGACGTCGGCGATCTGGGACGCGAGCCGCTGCTCCTTCGCGCGCGCCGCCGCGATCTTTCCCTGCAGACCAGAGATCTGGGAGTCGACCGAGCGCTTGCGCGTGATGTTGTCACCCGCCGCAGGCGCGGCGGTCAAAAGAGCGAGGAAGAGGAGAAGAAGGACGCGTCGGGTCACGCGAGGCTGACTTCGTCGGGCGCTCGGCTGTCCCTGCCGTGCGCGGAATCCTACGCGAGGGTAGCGAATTCTAACCCTGCTCGCCGTCCGGCGTCCGGACCTCTGTCGGCTGCACCTGCCGCCGGGCGGCCTGGACCCGCTCCTGGGCACCCGCCGCGATCTCCGAGGCTTCCCGCTCCAGCTCCGCGATCCGCTCGTCCAGAGCGGCGATCGCCTCCCGCTCCGCGGCCCCGTCGGCGCCGGCGTAGACGGCCGCGCCGAGCTGCCTCAGGAGATGCTCGCGCTCGCCCGCAAGGCGCATCGCCTCGCCCCGCCGCCGGGCGATCTCCCTGCGCGCCGAGGAGCGCGTGAGGAACGCCTGCGCCGTGTAGCCCGCCCGCGCCCTCGCCGAGTCGACCGCGCCGATCGAAGCGGTCACGATCGGCGCGTCCGGCTTCCTGCGTCCGGCCTCCAGGAAGCCCGCCGCGAAGAGCAGCGCGAGCCCGAGGAGGACGAGCCCGGCAACCCAGGTGCCGATGACGAGCAGCACGGCTGCGACGACGAGCAGCACGACCGAGAGCGCGAAGAGGACGGTCGGCGGAGCCAACCCGAACCACCGCGGCGTCGCGTGGGCGACGGTCACCGGGACGGGACCCGTTTCGTTCGACGGAACCTCGACGCGTACGGTGTCGCCGCTCTGCACAGGCGTGCCGCACGACGCGCAGAAGCGCGCGCCTCTCGCGAGCGGCGCGCTGCAGTTGACGCAGTTAGCCGGCTGCGCGGACACGCTCTCTCCCTTCCCCGCGCGGCTCGAGTGCACGCCTCGCCTCCGCGACACGGCGGCGAAGCGGCCCGACGAGCGTGCGGTAGTCCTCGTCGGAGAGCTTCCCCGTGCGGTGGTCGAACTCGAGCTCGTGCAGCGCGTCTTGCGAGCGGTCGCGCTCCTCGATCAGCGCGAGCCGGCGCAGCTCGAGGCCGTCGGGCTCGGCAAGGCGGTCGACCGGCGCGTCGGGCTCACGGAGGAACGGCGCGGCCACATAGACGACGGCGGCGAGCGCGAGCAGCGCTCCGAGCAGCAGCCCGGCGGTCATGCCGGAGCGAGCGCGTAGCGCTCGAGCAGCCGCCGCTCCTCGGCGGGGTCCGGCCACAAGGCGATCAGCGAGCCGGTGAGGAAGACGAGACCGGCGAGCCAGATCAGGTTGACGAGCGGGTTGACGAGCGCCTTCAGACGCACGCTTCCGTCGGCGTTCGAGTTCTCGAGGATGACGAACAGGTCGCCGAGGCTCAGGGCATCGGTGCGGATCGCCGGCTCGGCCGACACCTGCTGCTCGACCGGGTAGAAGTTCTTCCCGGGCTCGATGATCCCGAGGTCGCGACCGTCGCGCTGCACCTTTACCTGAGCGCGCAACTCGCGGGCGTTCGCGCTCATCCGCTCCGTCGTGCCCAGATACGTGAGGGTGTAGCCCCCCACTTCGAGACGCTCGCCTCGTGCCAGGCGTGCCTCGCGGACCGTGTCGTACGCGGAGCCCGCGATGCCGATCGCGAGCAGGACGATTGCGGCGTGCACGACGTAGCCGCCGTACCGCCGGCGGTTTCTCCCCACGAGCGACGAGAACGCGCTCCGGCGGCTCCCGCCCTCCAACGAGCGTCGCGCCCGCGTGCCGCGCACGAACTCGTAACCGATCGAGCCGAGCACGAACGCGGAGAACGTGTACGCGAGCAGCCCCACGGGCGAGGAGCCCGCTCCGAGCGCGAGTAGGACTACCGCAACTCCTGCGGCGATCCCGGCCGGCCACGCGAACGACGCCCCGAGCGAGCGAAGCGATGCTCGCCGCCACGCAACGAGCGGCGCCAGCCCCATCAGCACCAGAAGCGGTAGCCCGAAGACGCGCAGGAAGAAGTTGTAGTACGGGCCCGCCACGACGCTGGCCTCTCCGCGCACAGCCTCGGACAGCAGCGGCCAGATCACGCCCCAGAGGATCGTCAGGCAGAGCGCGACGAGCAGAAGGTTGTTGTAGAGGAACGTCGCCTCGCGCGAGACCAGCGACTCGAGCCGCGTGCGCGAGCGGAGCAGCGGCAGTCGCACGAACACCAGCGCGATCGAGAGCGCGAGCACGAGCACGATGAAGCCGAGGAACCACGGTCCGATCGAGCTCTCGGTGAACGAGTGGATCGAGTCGAGGATCCCGGAGCGCGTCAGGAACGTCCCGAAGAGCGAGAGTCCGAACGCGAGGATCACGAGCAGCAGGTTCCAGACCTTCAACATCCCGCGCTTCTCCTGGATCATCACCGAGTGCAGGAAGGCGGTCGCCGCGAGCCACGGCATCAACGCGGCGTTCTCGACGGGATCCCATGCGAAGTAGCCGCCCCAGCCGATCTCCTCGTACGCCCACTTGGCGCCGAGCAGCTGGCCCACGCCGAGCGCGGTCCACGCCACGAGCGTCCAGCGCCGGGTCGCGACGATCCATGCCTCGTCCGCGCGGCGCGCGAGCAGCGCACCCATCCCGAACGCCCACGGGACCGTCAGGCCGACGTAACCGAGATAGAGCAGCGGCGGATGCGCGACCATGTAGGGGTTCTGCAAGCTCGGGTTGAGACCCGCGCCGTTCGCCGGTGCGAGCTGCGTTTCGAACGGGCTCGAGATCACGACGAGCATGAATGCGAAGAACACCGCGACGAGCGCGAGCGGCGGGACGACCCACGGCAGCAGCTCGGACCGGCGCCGTCGCGAGGTTGCGACGACGAGCGCGGAGTAGCCGGTGAGCACGAGCAGCCACAGCAGGAGCGATCCCTCCTGGCCGCCCCAGAAGGCGGAGAGCGTGTAGCCGAGTGGGAGCTGTTCGCTCGTCAGCGTCGCGACGTAGACGAGCGAGAAGTCGTGCCGCACGAGTGCGACGACGAGGACGAGCGAGCCCACGAGCGCCGACGCGAACGCGGCGACGAGCGCGTTCTGCGCGGAGACGGCGAGCCGCCGGCGCCGCGTGACGAGCGCCCAAGAGCCAGCGACGAGCGCGTAGAGCGACAACCCGAGGCAGACGACGAGTGCGGCGCGGCCGAGCTCAGCCATGCCCTAGCTCGAGCGTTGCTTCGGCACGTACTTCGAGGGACACTTCGTGACCATCGTCCCCGGCTCGCCCACGAAGACACCCTGGCGCAGCTGTCCGTTCAC
>JBDTVA010000107.1:0-5419 GCA_040007455.1 Actinomycetota bacterium
TAGGGCCGTGCCGACGGTCTCCTGGTTGTCAGTCGCGCCCGTCAAGGGCCTCGCGCTCACGCGCCG
Source organism: Actinomycetota bacterium (assembly GCA_040007455.1). Lineage (GTDB taxonomy): Bacteria > Actinomycetota > Thermoleophilia > Gaiellales > Gaiellaceae > JACCTU01. The sequence continues at coordinate 67 of JBDTVA010000107.1, forward strand.
CGACGAGCTGGCACTCGAGTCGTTCGGCGCACTCGAGAACCGGCGCTTCCATCTGCTCGACGAGCGGGGAAGGTTCGTCAACGGCCTGACGAGGCTCGAGCGTTCGCTCTTCGCGGTCGCCGCGGAGTGGGAGCCCGACGCAGACACGCTCTTGCTCACGTTCCCGGATGGAACGGCCGTCGACGGTCGCGTCCAGCTCGGCGAGCCGGTGTCGACGTGGTTCTACAACCGCGACGAGCCCGGTCGGATCGTGCAGGGGCCGTGGGCGCAGGCGCTCTCCGACTACGCGGGCCGCGAGCTGCGCCTCGCCCGTACCGACGCACCCGGCCGCGCGGTCGACCGCGTCGACGGGTCGGTCTCGATCGTCTCCGACGAGTCGGTCGACGAGCTCGCGCGCCAGGCAGGCGTCGGCGCAGCTGACGCGCGGCGCTTCCGCATGCTCGTCGGCGTCCACGGCGGCGAGCCGCACCTGGAGGACACCTGGATCGGGCGCGACGTGCGCATCGGCGAGGCCGTCGTCCGCGTGCACGAGCAGGTCGCCCGCTGCGCGATCACCACGAAGAACCCGGACACGGGCGAACGCGACCTCGACACCCTGCGCGTAATCAAGGCCTACCGGGGGACGCGTGGCGAGAAGCAGCTCGACTTCGGGGTCTACGGCGAGGTCACCACGCCGGGTCGCGTGCGCGTCGGCGACCCGATCGAGCCGCGTGCGTAGCCGCTTCGCGATCCTCGAGCGGCTGACGTAACTGAACAGCTGCTCACACGGCGCGCTCTCTAGACGTCGCGGTAGCGGGCCGACGCGCCCCAGGCGCTCGATCCACTCGCTGTCGCCCAGGCGCTTCAGCCGCTTCGCCATCGACCCCGTGGCGGTTCCAGTGCCCGGGCGACTCGTGTTTGATGTGTCCGTGGCCACGGACGCCGAGCTCGTCGCACACTGCCGCTCCGGCGACCCCGCCGCCTGGCGCGAGCTCGTCGAGCGCTACTCGCGCTACGTCTACGCGATCACCCAGGCATTCCGCCTCTCCCCCCACGACGCCGAGGACGTGTTCCAGGACACGTTCACCCGCGCTTACGAGCGCCTGCACACCCTGCGCGACGACGATGCGTTCCGGCCGTGGCTCGCGTCCCTGACCCGCAGGCTCTGCATCGACCGGCTCCGCGCCTCGGCTCGCGAGCAGCCGATGGAGGAACCGGACCCCGGGGTCGCGGAGGATCGGATCGACGAGCTCACCGACGCCTTCGCGGTGCACGAAGCTCTGGCGGTGCTCCCCGAGAACTGCCGCGAGATCCTCGACCGCTTCTTCGCCCGAGACGAGAGCTACCGGACGATCGGAGAGGCGCTGGACCTCCCGTCCGGGACGATCGCCAGCAGGATCTCACGGTGCCTGACCCGGCTTCGCGAGCACTTCGGGGAAGAAACGACCGGCGGTCCCCGTCTTGAGGTCGATGAATCCCCATCCTGAAGAGCGTCTGGCTGTGCTTCTGGCCCTGCTTCCGCCCGCCCCGCAAGGCTGGGTCGAGGCTGCGCAGGAGCTTCCGCTCGTCAGGGCCGGCCTCGACCGCCTTGTTGCGCGGGCCGAGGCCGACGCTCGCTTCCGCGAGCTGCTGATCGCCGACCTCGAGGCAGCCTTCGCGCAAGAGGGCGTCGAGGCCGATGCGGCGACGGTGGAAGCCGTCCGGAGACGGCTCTCCCTCTAGCCGCGGGCCTCGGGCGCTGAGACAATGCAGGCGTGGCACGCCTGCACGACCTCAGCGTCCGGGGCCTTCTGGACGAAACCGCTTCCGACGCCCCGACGCCGGGCGGGGGCGCGATCGCCGCGCTCGCCGGGGCCCTCGCGGCAGGGCTCGTCGAGATGGCCGCGCGGAACTCGCCGGCGTGGGAGCTTCGCGGCGCCGCGATCGCGCAGGCCAAGGTGCTCCGGGAACGGCTCTCGGAGCTCGCGCCGCTGAACGACGAAGTCTACGGGCACGCGCTCGCCGCACTCAGGCTCCCTGACGCCGCCGACTCCGACTCGAAGAACGAGCTGATCGGGTCCTCGCTCGAGCGGGCCGCTGCGTTTCCGCTCGCGATCGCCGAGGCGGCATCGAACGTCGCCGAGCTCGCCGCGGTCGTCTCGGAGGACGGCTCGGCGGCTGCGCGTGCGGACGCGACCGCCGCCGCAATGCTCGCCCTGGGAGCGACGCGGGCGGCGGCGCACCTCGTCGAGATCAACCTGGGCGTGCAGGAACGGGACGAGCGCCTCCTCCGCGCCACGCGTCTGGCAGCCGATGCCGTGGCGGCGTCGGAGCGGACGCTCGCGGTGACGCACTAGCCGGTCGCGGCGAGACCGGCCTCGGCTTGGCGCACGTAGCGTGACGCCTCGACAGAGCGGTAGAAGTCGAGCGCCGCGCGCAGGTTCGCGTCGCCGCCGGACTGGAGGCGCGCGAACGCCTCGTCGTTGACCGCGCCGCAGCGGGCGTAGATCTCGGCGGCCCGGGTCCAGTCGTCTACGACCGCGGACTCGGCGGCGTCGAGCCAGGGCGTTCGCCGACCGCGGATCAGGTCGAGAAACTCTTCGAGCAGTCCGTGCTGCTGGTAGACCCAGGGAGCGATCGAGCTTCCGCCGAACGCCAGCGGCTCGGCATGCAATGCTCTGAGCGCGAGCATCTCGTCGAGCGTCTCGCGACCGTCGTCGAATCTGCCTACCGACGTCAGCACGAACGCGTGCACGGCGAGCGCGGGGTAGATCGCCTGCGGGTATCGTTCGATGCGCGCTCTCTCGAGTGCCGTCCCGGTGTCGTCGAGGGCCCCTGCGTCATCGTCGCGAGCGACGCGGATCTGGGCGCGCACCAATGAGGGCCACCCCGAGCTCCTGTGGAACGTGCCGGTCTCTCGATTCTCGAGCGTCGCGTCAGCGGCACGCAGCGCCTCGCTCCAGCGGCCTAGCTCGAACAGTCGGCCCGGCTCCGCAGCGCGGTCCCAATTCAGATATGGCACGAGACCGAAGCGCTCGGCCACTCGGTGTCCCTCGTCCGAGACGTCCCTCGCCTCAGCAAGCCGGCCCTCGAGGCGAAGCAGGACGGAGAGGTTGTTGTAGGAACGCGCGACCTCGGTCGAGTTGATCGCGTTCCCGATCGCAATGCTCTCGCGAACGTCGTCGAGCCCGGCAGGGTCGCCGAGCTCGAGCCTCGACGAGCCGCTGTAGAGCAGCGCCTCCGCCCGGATTGCCTCGAGCCCCAGTGCCTCTGCCATCGCCAAGGCTTCCTGGGCGAGCTCGTGCGCGCTCGCGTACTCCGCGCTGAGGTAGGCGGAGCGCGCGCGGGTCGTCACCACGGACGCCTTCGCGAGAGACGCCGGTAGCGCTGCGACCAGCCGCGTCGCCCGCGCGAGGTGCGTGTCCGTTCGCTCCCGATCCCCCGACAGGAACCCGCTCATCGCGATCAGGTTCTCGGCCTCCGCTGCAGCCTCGACCTCGCCGAAGGTCTCGAGTCGAAGCGCGGCCTCGGAGAGGCTCTCCGAGCCGGCACCTTCGCCGTAGAACTCCGCGCGCCCGAGTCGCAAGAGCGTGTCGGCGCGTTCGCGTCCCTCGTCCGGAAGCCCTTCGAGTGCCGCGCGGTAGTAGTCCGCCGCTGCGCGGAACGCGTTCAGCGCAGCCGCGCGATCGCCTGCGTCGCGCAGGGCCTCGACGGCTCGAGCTGCGATCGCGGTCGTGTCGTGCTTCGCCGCGCGCTCGAGCTCGAGCGCGGCGAGGTAGTGGTGCGCGACGAGCTCGGCGTGGTCCTGCGGGCGGCCGAGATCTTCGAGCCACTCGGCTGCTCGGAGATGCTTCGCCGCTCGGTCGGCGCGGGGGATCTGGCCGTACGCCACGTCCCGCACGAGCACGTGACGGAAGGCGAACTCACCCTCTCCCGCGACCGACGAGCGCCGCTCGCGGCGGATGAACTCCTTGCGCTCGAGTGAGTGCAGGCGCTCTGCGGCGCCGTCGCCGCCGCCGAGCGCGACCGACCAGAAGACCTTGCCGATCACCGCCGCGTCCTGGAGCAGCGCCTTCTCGTCGACGGGGAGCGCGTCCAGCCGCGCGGCAATCAGGCCGTGGACGCTCTCGGGAAGCGCGAGGTCGTCGATCGTGCCGCGCTCCAGGTAGAGCCGGGCGAACTGCTCGGCGGAGAGGGGGTTGCCGCTTGCCCGCTCGAGGAGCGCCTGCTGCGTCTCCGCGGGAAGGACGGCCCGCTCGAGGACGAGCGAAAGCAGCTTCGACGCGTCCTGCTCCGAAAGTGGCGAGACGTTGAGCGTCATGGCGTTTCGCTTGCCACCTCCCCAGCCGGGCCGACGCTCGAGCAGCTCGGGTCGAGCGGTGCAGAGCACGAGCATCGGCACTCCGGTCGCCCAGTCGACGAGGTGGTCGATGAAGTCGAGGAGCCCTTCGTCTGCCCAGTGGACGTCCTCGAAGACGAGGACGAGGGGGCGGCGATCGGCGAGCGACTCGAGGAACGTGCGCCACGCCGCGAACGACTCGTCGCGGTTCGCGACGGCGCTCTCGGCCTCCACGCCGACCAGCGGCCCGAGCCGTTCCGCGACCCAGCCAGCATCCTCCTCGACGACGTCGTGCACCGCACGGCCGAGCTTCTCGGCGACGACCTCCGCGTCGTCGCCCTCGAGGATGCCCGCTTGCGCCTTGACCATCTCGGAGAGCGCCCAGAAGCTGACGCCCTCCCCGAGCGGGAGCGACCGGCCCTGCCGCCAGTACACGAGCGTGTCGCCGCGGCCGACGGCTCCGAACAGCTCCCACGCGAGCCTGCTCTTGCCGATCCCCGGCACGCCGACGAGCGTGACGAGCTGCGGCTCGCGCTCCTGCTGCGCCCGCCCGAGGGCCTCGAGCAAGGCGTTCAGCTCGCTCGCGCGTCCGACGAGCGCCGCGCCGCCGTGCTGGCGCACGTCGACGCCGAAGCGCGAGCGGGCCTGCAGCGCCTCCCAGACCGCGATCGGCTCGCTCTTTCCCTTGGCCACGACCGGCTCGGCGGCGCGGTAGTCGATCACGTGAGTCGTCGCACGCTGCGTCTGCTCCCCGACGAGGATCCCGTTGACCGGTGCCGCGGACTGAAGCCGCGATGCCGTGTTCACGACGTCGCCTGCGATGAACCCCTCGCCGCTGTCGGGATGCGCGTCGAGCGACACGAGCGCCTCACCCGTGTTCACGGCGATCCGGACCTCGACGCCGTTCTCGTCGGTCGCCCAGTCGCGGATCGCCAGCGCTGCGCGAAGCGCGCGCTCCGGGTCGTCCTCCCGCGCGATCGGGGCGCCGAAGACCGCGACCACGGCGTCGCCGATGAACTTCTCGACCGTGCCGCCCCACTGCTCGAGCTCGGCGCG
>JBDTVA010000108.1:0-5414 GCA_040007455.1 Actinomycetota bacterium
CTAGGACACCGCCCTCTCACGGCGGCGGCACGGGTTCGAATCCCGTATGGGCCTTTCTCGCATCGAATGTTCCTACCTCGGCGGGGAGTCGATCAGCTCGAGCAGCGCCTCGGCGATGGCCGCGGGCGTGGGCGGGCAGCCTGCGATGCGAAGGTCGACAGGGAGGATCGCCTCGACCGCGCCGACGAGGTTGTCGCCCGTGCCGAGCAGGTTGCAGCCGAGCGCGCAGTCGCCGAGAGCCGCGACGCGGCGTGGCTCGGGCATTGCGTCGTAGGCAACGAGCAGGGGCTCACGCATGCGGGTCGTGACTGCGCCGGTCACGAGCAGGACGTCGGCGTGGCGCGGCGAGGCGACGATGCCGAGGCCAAAGCGCTGCAGATCGTAGTACGGGCTCGAGAGGAGGCTCAGCTCGTGCTCGCAGCCGTTGCACGAGCCTGCGTCGACGTGACGGATGGCGAGACTGCGGCCTCGGCGTGCATGCGGCAGGTCGATCTGCTTGCGGAGGTGCCGGAGGTCGCGGAGCAGGGTCAGCATCAGCGGTCCACGCACGCGTAGCAGAGCTCGAAGCTCTTGTTGATCAGGGGAAAGTCCGGGAGCAGGTTGTCCACGGCCGAGTGCGCGAGGACCGGCCAGTTCGCGTACGACCCGGTCCGGAACCGGAGACGTGCCACGCGGTCGCCTGCTCGCTCGACGATGCAGCTCGTCGCCCCACGGGGGCTTTCCACGCGTCCGATGCCGATCGGCTGCTCCCCCTCCCCGCCCTCGGCCGATGCCACGCGGACCGGTCGGTCGAGGAGCTGCTCGAGGATCGCGTACGTCTGGAGGAGCTCCAGTGCCCGCTGCTCGAGCCGCGCCTGGACGTCACCCATGGGGCGTCGGTGGGGAACCGCCACCTCGAAGCTCCCGTACGCCAGCCGCGGGCTCGTCGCGCGCACGTCGCGGGAGACGCCTGCGGCGCGTGCTGCCGGCCCGACGGCTCCGAGCCGCTCTGCCGCCGCCTCGGTGACGATGCCGATGTCGGGAAGCCGATCCTGGAACGACGCGTTGAAGAGCAACTCGCGCCAGCTGCGAGACGACTCGGTTCGCAGGCGACGGATCTCGTCCCGGGCAGCGCGGACTGCGTCTTCGTCGAGGGTCAAGTCGCTGCCGCCGACACGAACGCTGCCGAACAGGAAGCGGTGGCCTGTGAGGTCGGCGTTGAGCCGGCGTGCGCGCTCTGCGAGTGCGGCGAAGCTGCTGGTGCCGGCGGCGAGGCTGACACCCGCGCAGATCGCGCTGATGTCGTTGAGGTGGTTCCACATCCGCTCGAGCTCGAGCAGGATCGTACGAACGCGGCTGAGCTCAGCGGTCGGTACGAGCCCGAGCGCTTCCTCGCAGGCATGTGCATAGGCGACACCGTTGGTGACGTTGCAGCCGGCGCAGACGCGGGAGGCGTAGGCGAGGCCGTCGGTGAGCGACGCTCCTTCGGCGGCGTGCTCGAGGCCGCGGTGCTTGTAGAAGAGCCGGGCGTCCAGGTGGAGAATGCGATCACCGACCACGTGGAAGCGGAAGTGGCCAGACTCGATGATCCCGGCGTGTACCGGTCCGACCGCGACCTGGTAGGCGTCGTCGCCGCGGATGGGCACCGTCCAGTGCTCGAGCCTCGGATCGTGGTCGACGAGAGGCCGAAGCGGCTCGTGTCCGGCGAAGCGGATCCCCTGGAGGTCGTGCGCCTCCCGTTCGTCCCAACCGGACGCCGGAACGAGATCGACGATCGACGGGGCGTGCCCCTCCTCGGTGGCGACCGTCTCCAACCAGAGCGCGCCGTCATCGCCTGCGAGCAGCGTCCGGACGAACGCACCGTCGGAGGTGGCATGCAGGCCGGCGAAGTGCGCACCGCCGGCCAGTGCAGCGGCGATCCGTTCCCGGTAGCACGCGAAGGCGGGAGTCGCCGTCACGAGAGGCCTCGCATGAGAGCGTCGACGAGGTCCGACTCCGGGAGCACAACCGCAAGAGCTGCGAGGCCGAGAAGGAGGACGACCGAGACGCCCGTCAGCGCCGTAAGACCGCGCAGGCCCGCGACGGGCCCTGGATCTCGCGGAGGGCTGTCGCCCGCAGTGATCTCGATCAGCGCGTGCGCGAGACCGAGAAAACCGAGTGCGAGCAGGAGCGCGGTCGCGGCCGCCGCCCAGGGACGGCCAGCCTGGAAGCCGCCGGCGACGATCAGCACCTCGCTCACGAAGAGCGGTGAGGGTGGGAGGCCGGAGAGCGCTGCCAGCGAGATCCCCATCGTCGTCCCGAGCGCGGGCTTGCTGCGACCGACGCCGGTCACCGGGTGCTCGCCTGCACGCGGGTCGTGGCTCAAGAGTGACGTCGCGGCGTAGAAGCCGAGCGCCTTTGCGACGGCGTGGGCGGCGACGTGAATCGCGACGCCCGCGAGGGCGAGCGGCGTCCCGAAGCCGATCCCGAGCGCGATCACGCCCATGTGCTCGAGGCTGGAGTACGCGAGCAGCCGTTTCCAGGGCAGAGAGCGCCAGAGAAACGGAACCGCGACGGCAAGCGACGCGAGCCCGAAGAAGATCAGGACCGTCTCGGCGGTGTGCGTTCCGACGACGGGCGCGAGGGCGTGCTCGGAGCGCCAGGCGACGAGCAGTACCGCCGGTAGGAGCACCGCCGAGAGAAGCGCAGAGACCGGCGGCGGCGACTCTGAGTGCGCGTCTGGCAGCCAGTTGTGCACGGGTGCCCAACCGATCTTCGCCGCCAGCCCGGCGACCAGCAACAGGTAGGCGATCAACGCCGTCTCGCGTCCGCCGGAATACGTGCCGAGCGTCTCCCAGGACAGCGCGTCGAGTCCTCCCTCGGAAATTCCGGCTGCGAGCATGACGATCCCGAGCAGCGCAACTCCGAGACCGAGCGAGGTCAGGACGAGATACTTCCAACCCGCCTCGAGCGCTCGCGGCTTGCCGCTGAAGCCGACGAGCAGCCCCGATGCGGCGGTCGTGGCCTCGACGAGGAGCCAGGCCGCGCCGAGGTTCCCCGCGAGCGGGACTGCGAGCAGGATCGCCCAGAAAGCGTACAGGACGGCGTAGTAGATCTTCTGCCTCCGCTTGCGAGAGACGAGCGTGTCGACGCCGCCGTCGAGGTAGGCCGGGGAGACGAGCACGCTCGCGAGCCCGACGCCGCCGATCACACCGACGAGCAGCCCACCGGCGACGTCGAGCACGAGCCAGTCGCCGACGACGGGCTCGCTCGGCCTGCTCAGGGCAAGCGCGCTCAGAGTGAATGCGAGCGCCGCGGTCGGCAGAGCCGCCGCGCGCGCGAACATGGGAACCAGGCGCTCCGGCACGAGCAGGATGGCAGCAGTCGTCAGCGCGGGAATGCCTAGGACCACCAGTGCGAGCGAACTCCTAGTCACGCAGCGTCCTCAGCGCGGCGCTGTCACCGGCACCGTGCTCCGCGAAGATCCGCTCGTAGAAGACGACGGCGACCAGTGCGACGAGGATCAGGTCGAGAGCGACGCCGAGCTCGATCGCCGTCGAGGCGCCGCCGGGCAGCTCGAGCGCCGCAAGTGCGAGCGCGTTCTCGACCAGCACGATGCCGATGATCTGGAAGAGCGTCGCGCGGCGAAGCGCCGCCGTGGCGAGACCGAGGGCGACGAGCGCCAGCACTCCGCGCTCGGCGTCGCGCGAGACGAGCCCGATCGTCGGTACGAGCCAGGTGAGGGCAAGGGCGAAGGCGACCGCGATGCCCGCGCGAGCGAGCGGGGCGATCCGTGCCCGCACCGGCCGCATCGAGCGAGTGCGCGACACGAGCAAGAAGAAGAGCCCGCCCAGGACGAGCGCCCGCACAGCAAGCGCGCCTGCCGCCAGCACGTCTCCGGTCGACTCTGCCTCCTCGAGCGCGACGCCGACGAGGATGAGCGCCTGCGCGGTGACGATCGCGACTGCGAGGGAGCGTCGGCGCACGACCATGACGGCGAGCCCGAGGGCGACGAGTGTCCAGACCAGCGCGCCGCTCATGGCGATCCCGCGAGCCAGGACGCGATTCCGAGCAGTGCCGCGACTGCGCCGACGGCGAGCAGCCGAGGCACGAGCAGGATGCGCATCTTCGCGACGAGCGTCTCGACCACCGCCAGCGCAGCGCAGAGGAGCAGGAGCGCGACGGGCAGCAGGGCGAGCTGGGCCCACGCGTCGGGCGCATGGGGAAGGAAGACCTGCGCAGCGAGCACGAGCACGAGCCAGTGGCGCGCCGCGGCCGCCCACTGCAGGTAGGCAAGGTCGCGGCCCGCGTACTCGAGCAGCGGTCCCTCGTGGATCATCGTCAGCTCGAGGTGCGTGTCGGGGCTGTCGACCGGTTGCCGGCCGGTTTCCGCAACGGTCACGAGCGCGAAGGCGATCGCGCCGAGAGCCAGGGCCGGGTTACCCCACACGTGCGTGCCCGCCGTCACCCCGACGATGCCGAGCAGATCGGTCGTTCCGGCGACGAGCGCGGCGACCGCGAGAGCGAGCACGAGCGTCGCCTCGACGAACACCGACAGGGTGAGATCGCGGCTCGCGCCCATCAGCGAGAAGCCGTTCGCGACATCCCAGGACGACGCGGCGACGGCGAAACGCGCAAGGGCGAGAACGCCGATCAGCACGAGCGCGTCATGGCCGACGCCGAAGCTCGGCGCAACCTCCGCGGCAGGCACGACGAGAACCGCGGCGGCCAGACTCGCGCAGACGAGCGAGGGAGCGATCCGGTAGACCGCGCTCGTCCCCTCCGGGGCAACGGTGCTCTTTCCCCACAACCGTCTCAGCTCGCGGTAGGGCTGCAGCGGACTCGGGCCGCGGCGGCCCTGCAGGCGCGCCTTCCAATGCTGGACGAGACCCGGGAGGAGCGGCGCGAGCGCGATGCCGCCCACGAGTTGGACTGCGCCCGCGACTGCGGTCGCGCCGCTCAACGGATCCACCCGAGTCGGGCCGATATGAGGACCAGGACGACGAGGCCGGCGAGATACACGACGTACGTGCCGAGGCTGCCGCTCTGCAGACGCCGGGCGTGGACCGCGGCCGCGAGTAAGACGCGCGCGAGCGGCGCGTAGACATGGTCCTCGATCAGCTGGGGCACGTGCCCCGAGTACGACACCTCTTGCAGGACGCCGCCCGCGCTTCGCACCACGATCTCCCGCTGCGGTCGCAGAAGTGCCTCGAGCACGAGACGGAGGGGCTTGGTAAAGCCGGCGCTCGTCCAGTGGAGCGCGGGCTCGACGAGCTGGCCGGATGCCCAGGTCGGTGTTGGGGCAGCGCTTCGGCTCCCGCGCAGCACCATCAGCCCGGCTGTTGCGGCGACGAGCACGACCGCGATCCAGACGCCTGAGAGTGAACCCGTCCCCGGCAGTTCGAGCCCTGTCCGGGTCGGCAGACCCTACCATCATCTTCGCCAGCCGGGCCAGG
>JBDTVA010000109.1:0-5408 GCA_040007455.1 Actinomycetota bacterium
GGAAGAAGTCCGCGCCTTCGCGCGGCTCCATCCGGCCGACGGCCGTCGCGAGCACCATCGTCTCGCCGGAGCGGACGACGACGGAGCCGTCGGCCTGCTTGGCGAGCTTGCCGCTCTCGAATGTGATCTCGGCGTCGCCGACCGTGACTGACACGGTCGCGATGCGCTGAGCCAACGTACTCACTGTGCTACCTCCATCTTTGGGGAAGGTGGAGGTTTGACCCAGCGTCGCGATGGGCGCGGCGCTCGCTCAAACTTCCACCCTCCGGATTCGTGTTCGTCTCCTCCGCCTACCTGCGGAGTCCTAGCTCCTTGATCAACGCGCGGTAACCCTCCAGGTCGGTTCGCTGCATGTAATTCAGAAACCGACGCCGTCGGCCGACGAGCTTCAGCAGCCCGCGCCGCGAGTGGTGGTCGTGCGAGTGCGTGCGGAGATGCTCGGTGAGCTGGTTGATCCGCTCGGTGAGCATCGCCACCTGCACGCGCGTCGAGCCGGTATCGCTCGCGCCCGTGCCGAACTTGTCGATCAGTTCTTGCTTCGCTTCCTTGGCCAGAGCCATTGCGACCTCCTGGTTGTCGTCTCCGCGGTCCCAGTACGCCGCGCGGAAGCTGCGCGAACGACCGAGGCTGCGGTCGCCGAATAGGGTAGCGGAGGATGAAATCCGGCGTAGCGGCAGGACATCCCGCGACCTGCGAGGCGGGGATCGAGATCCTGGAGGACGGCGGCAGCGCCGCGGACGCCGCGGTGGCGGCGTGCCTGGCCTCCTGCGTCGCCGAGACCGTCATGACGGGTCTCCTCGGCGGCGGGCACGCGATCTACTGGGACGCCGGCTCGAACCGGGCGCGGAACCTCGACTGCTTCGTCGCCGTTCCGTCGGGAACGGGTTCGCCGATGGTCGAATTGGAGGTGCCGTTCGGCGAGGAGCTCGTCCACTACGCGATCGGTGCTGCGTCGTGCGGCGTGCCCGGGGTCGCAGCCGGGCTCGCCGAGCTGTGGCGCTCGCACGGCCGGCTGCCTTGGGAGCGCCTGGTCGAGCCCGCGCTGCGCCTTGCGCGCGACGGCGTGCCGATGCCGCCCGCGCACGTCCGCTGCCTCGAGATGCTCGAGTCCGTGCTCACGCTCGACGCCGGCGCTCGCATCTACGCGCCGGGAGGCAGACTCCTGCGCGACGGAGAGCTGCTCGAACAGCCCGGACTCGTGCGCGCGCTCGAGCTGCTGGGCGACGAGGGCGCGGACAGCGTCTACTCGGGCTCGATCGCCGAGGCGTTGCTGACGCTCTGCGACGAGCGCGGCGGCGTCGTCACCCGCGAGGACCTCGCGGGCTACCGCGCGACGTGGAGCGAGCCCGTCGAGCTCGCGCTCGCCGGCGCGCGCTACCTCACGCGCGCCGGACTCTCGGGGGTGCCTGACGTGCTCTCCCGACTGCCGCCGCGGGCCGATGTCGTCACGCTCGTCGAAGCGCTCGACCTCCCGACCGACGCCGGCGGAGACACGACGAACCTCGTCAGCGTCGACGCAGACGGCAATGCCTGCGTCGTAACGACGAGCCTCGGTCTCGGCTCCGGTGATTACCTCCCGGGCCTCGACTTGCACCTGAACAGCATGCTCGGGGAGGCCGACCTCGTACGCGGCGAGGCCCGGCCCGGTCGACGGATGAGCTCGATGATGGCGCCGAGCATCGCGCTCGACGACAACGGGCTCGCGCTCGCCGTCGGCGCCGCGGGCGGCACGCGGTTGCGCACGGCGCTCGTCGGCGTCGTCAGCGCGATCCTCGAACGCGACGCTCACCCGCAGGAGGCGATCGACGCGGGACGAGCGCACCCGGTCGGCAGGCTCGTGCACGCGGAGCCCGGCGTCCCCGAGGACGGGCTGGCGGAGCTCGAACGGCGCGGTCGGTCGGTGCGCCGCTGGCCCGCCCGCCACCACTACTTCGGAGGCGTCAGCGCGATTGGGCGGAGCGGTCCAGCGGCGGATCCTCGTCGGAGCGGCGCGGCGCGTTCCGTGGCCTGAGCGGGAGGTCGACGGAGAGCCAGCCGACGTAGCCGCACTCGGGGCAGCCGGGATTCAGCCGCGCGGTCCCGCCGCGCGCAGGTTTCGCGTAGACCGTCCCGCACTCGAGGCACCGCACGCTCTCGTACACCGCAAGGGTTGGCCCGTCGGACTTGCCTTCCATGCCAACAAAGACCCCCCGCACGCCCGAATCTTGCGGCGTGGTTCTTTAGAGCTCCTTTCACAATGACCGTTGTGCCCATTATGAAAGGAGCTCTTACGGTTTTGCAGCATCAAGCGGGCGCCGGGCTGCACGTGTCTCCTCGACGTCCCGCGCGATTTGGGCCACCAACTCGGCTTCGTTCTCGAACGAGCGCTCGTCGCGCAACCTGCTCCACAATTCGACGACCAGGCGCCGGCCGTAGAGGTCACCTTCGTAGTCGAGCAGGAACGCCTCGACGCGCTGCTCGACGCCGCCGTAGTGCGGGTTGACGCCGATCGAGATCGCCGCGCGCGTTTCGAGCGCTGCGCCGGCGTAGATCCCGTGCGCAGGAACGAGCAGGTCTCGCTCGACTTGCAGGTTGGCCGTGGGGAATCCGAGCGTCCCTCCGCGCGCGTCGCCCGAGACGACGACACCTTCGACCTCGACGGGGCGACCGAGCATCGCCGCTGCACGGTCGACGTCGCCGGACTTGACGAGCGCCCGGATCGCACTCGACGAGACGCCCTCAACGACGGGCACCGTGCGCACCTCGAAGCCGAGCGACTCGAGCAACGCGAGATCGCCCGCGCGACGGTGCCCGAACCGGAAGCCCGCTCCCGCTGCGACGACCTCCGCGCCGATCCCGCGCAGGTAGCGCTCGGCGAACTCCTCAGGCGTCGTCCGCGCGAAGTCGAGGTCGAACGTCAGCACGAGGGCTTCGTCGAGCCCGGCGTCCGCGAGCAGCTCGAGTCGCCGCTCGCGGGTCGTCAGCAGCTCGACCTGGTTCCCGAGCGCCGTTCGCGGATGAGGGTCGAAGGTGACGACAGTCGACGTCAGTCCGGCCGCACGTGCCGTCTCGAGGACGCGGCGGTGTCCGAGGTGGACACCGTCGAACATGCCGAGCGCGACCGCGCGACCGCCTGGGCCGAGCTCCTCCGGCGTCGTCATGACCTTCACGCGAGCCTCGCCAGCGCTTCGTCGCTCGGGATCACCCGAGGGCCGACCTCCTCGACGGAAAACGGGCCGACCTCGGTCCGCCTCAGAGTCAGGCAATGACCGCCGAGCGCGGCCGCGATCGCGCGCACGTAGGTTCCGGAGCCGACGTGCAGATCGAGCGTGACCGTGTCGCCGGCGTAGCCGACGACGTCGAGGACGTCGACGCGCGAGCGCCGGAGCGGCATCTCCACCGCAACGCCCCTGCGGTGCAGGCGGTACGCGCGCTCGCCCCCGATCTTCACCGCTGACGCCGCGGGGATCGGAAGCTCGATCTCGCCGCGCAGACCATCGAGCCGCTCGTCGAGCTCCTCTCGTGTCGGCGCCTCGTGCGTCTCCACGACCTCACCTTCGGGGTCGCCGGTCGCGGTCGTCGCGGTCAGGTCGACCTCGGTCACGTAGCGCTTGTCGAGCTTGACGAACGACGGGGCCAGCCTCGTCGCCGAGCCGGAGAGGACGACGAGCAGGCCGGTTGCGAACGGGTCGAGCGTCCCCGCGTGGCCGGTTCGTGCGCCGGTCGTCCGGCGCAGCTCCGCGATCGCCGCGAACGACGAGATGCCAGCGCGCTTGTCGAGGAGCACGATCCCCGCGGGCTCGAGCGCACGCGGGATCTTTCGGCTCACGTAGCCGGGGGCTGCGTCGCGGCGAACTCGCGGCGCACGAAGTCGGTGATCTCGTCGATCGACGCCTCGCTCGAGAACCCCGCAGCCTGCCGGTGCCCGCCGCCGTCGGACTTGCGTGCGATCGCCGAGACGTCGAGCTCGTCATGGCTCGCGCGAAGCGACACGCGGTGAAGGGGACCCCCGGAGCGAGGCGGCTCACGGATCAGCACGGCCATGTCGGCGCCCTCGACCGCGCGCAGGTAGTCGATGATCCCTTCCGAGTACGGCTCCGCCGCGCCGACCTCCTGGAAGTCGTCCCGGAGCAGATAGGAGACGACGAGCCTTCCGCCCTCGTAGACCTGCGCCCGTTCGAGCGCGCGCGCGAGCAGCTTGAGCTTCGCGAAGTGCACCGACTCGTACACGCCTTGGAAGATGCGATGCAGGTCCGCCCCGGCCTCGACGAGTTCCGCCGCGAGACGGAGCGACTTCGGCGTCGTGTTGGTGTACTGGAACCGGCCCGTGTCCGTGACGAGCGCGATGTACAGCGCTTCCGCGATCTCGGGCGTCAGCTTGATGTCCAGCTCGCGGAACAGGTCGCGGAGCAGCTCACCCGTCGACGACGCCTTCGCGTCGATCACGTTCACGTCGCCGAAGCGGCTGTTGTCGTGGTGGTGGTCGATGTCGACCACGAGCGGCGAAAGCTGGAGCACCTCTGGGTCCGGGCCGATCCGCGACTCGTTCGCGCAGTCGAGCGCGAGCAGGATCCGCTCCGACGCGTCGTCCGGGACGTGCCGGAGCAGCCCCTCGATCGGCATGAAGGAGTACTCCCCCGGGAGAGGCGCGTCGCCGACGAGCAGCATCGAGGCGTCCTTGCCCAGCTGGTCGAGCGCGAGCTTCATGGCCAGCATCGACCCCAGGGCGTCGCCGTCCGGGTTTTCGTGCGTCGTGACGAGGAAGCGCTCACCGCCGCGGATTGCATCCGCGGCCTGCGCCAGCTCAGTCGCGATCGTCGTCGTCTGGGGCGAGCTCATCGATCAACATGGTCATGCGGACCCCCCGCTCGACCGTCGGATCGTATTCGAAGGCGAGCGTCGGCGTCCGCTTCATCCGGAGCTCCTGTGCGAGCTTCGCCTGCAGGATTCCGTGCGCGGCCTCGAGCCCCTGCAAGCTCTTGTCGCGCTTCTTCTCGGAGCCGAGCACCGAGACGAAGACCTTGGCGTGCCGCAGGTCGGGCGACGTCTCGACCCCGGTGATCGTCACGAAGCCGATCCTCGGGTCCTTCAGTCCGAGGAGCGCCCTGCCCAGGACCTCCTTGACGGAGTCGTTGACGCGGCGCATGCGCTCATTCACCGGGGACCACCACCTCTCGCTCGACCGACACGAGCTCGTACTCCTGGCCGTTCAGGTACCGGACGGCTTCCTCGAGCAGTGCCTCGAGCTCGCGGTGCTCCCGCGCGACGCAGGCGACGGTGAGTCGCGAGCGCTGCCAGAGGTCGTGATGGTCGACCTCGGCCACCGACGCGCCGAAGCGGTTCTGGAGGTTGGCCTTCGCCGACTTCACGTGCTTGCGTTTGCCTTTCAAGGATCCCGCCTCCGGGAAGTGCAGCTCGACCGACAAGAT
>JBDTVA010000110.1:0-5398 GCA_040007455.1 Actinomycetota bacterium
AACACGCCCGCGGTCTGCCGCGCCTCCTACATCAGCCCGCCGGTGATCGAGCAGTACCTGGACGGGCGCACGATCGCCGATTTCCGCCCGCGGCATTTGCGCGTGGTCTCCGCGCGGGATACCGGGCTCGATCTAGAAGAGCAGGCGCTCCTCAGCCTGCTTCGCTCGTGGCGAATTCGGGAGGGCCTCGCGGCCGCGTAGTTCCCTGCGCTTTGTCGGCTAGAGTCGCTCCGCTAGATTCACGCTGAAGCAAGCTCATCGAGGAGGAAAACTTGGCGAGAAAGACCGTGCTCGTTTGCGACAGCTGCAGCAACGAAATCGACGAGTCGAAGGGCGCCGTGATGCGCATCAACTTCAACGACGCGCGCCGCGGCTCCAAGCAGGCCGACCTGTGCGACACCTGCGCCGGGAAGATGCCGGGCCAGGCCGCGGCCAGGCGCGGCCGTAGGCCGAAGGCGGTTCCGGCAGGCTGAGCCGGCGGGCGGGCCGCAACCGCCCGGCGTTTCGCGCACTTTGCGGGGAGCCGTGTCCAAAGCCGTCGGGACCGGGCTCTACGATGGGTGGGTTGTGGGTCTGAGCCTGCTCGTCGGCCCCGCGAATGCGGGGAAGGTTTCGCTGCTCCTGGAGCGGTATCTCGCCGCGCTCGGGGAGGGGCAGGAGCCGACACTGATCGTGCCCGCCCGGTCGGACGTCGACCGGGTCGAGCGGGAGCTCGTCGCCCGTAACGGCTGCGTCTTCGGCGGCTCGATCGGCACGTTCGACGACGTCTTCGAGCGGATCGTCTACGCCGGCGAGGCGCGGCCGCTCGCCACCGACGCGCAGCAGCAGCTCGTGCTCCGCCGGGCCGTCGCGCGCGCGTCGCTGAACGGCCTCTCCGCGTCCGCGCACTCCGCCGGGTTCGCCGACACGCTGCGGGAGGCGATCCGCGAGCTCCAGGGCGCGCTGCTCGAGCCCGATCGCGTCGAGGGCGACCTCGCGCACCTGTACGCGTCGTACCGCGCCGAGCTCGACACCCTCGGTGTCTGGGACCGCGAGCTCCTGCGGGCCGAGGCGGTCGCGCGGTTGCGGGGACAGCTCGACGCGTGGCACGGGGAGCCCGTCTTCGCCTACGGCTTCGAGGACCTGACCGCCGCCGAGTGGTCGCTGCTGGAAGCGCTCGCCGGTCGCACGGAGGTCGCCGTTTCGCTGCCCTACGAGCAGGGTCGCACGGCGTTCGCGTCGCTGCAGCGCACCGCCGAGGATCTCGCCGACCTCGCTGACGGGCGCATCGAGGAGCTTCCGCCCGCATACGGAGAGGTGGCTCCACCCGCCCTCGCGTACCTGGAACGCGCCCTCTTCGAGGAGCCCGGCCCCGGCGCGCCGCCGCTCGAGGGAGCCGTCTCGTTCCTCGAGGGCGCGGGCGTGCGCGGCGCGCTCGAGCTCGTCGGCGACGAGCTGCTCCGTCTCGTTCGCGGCGGGACCGCACCGGACGCGATCGGGGTCGTCTGCCCGTCGCTCGGCCGCTGGCGAGCTCCGCTCGAGACGGCCTTCCGGACGCTCGGCATCCCGTACGCCTTCGACGGCCGCGGACGCCTCGCCGAGACGCCCTTCGGGCACGCGCTGCTCGCCCTGCTCCGCTACGTGTGGGACGACGGCACGCGCGCCGACCTCTTCGCGTTCCTCCGCTCGCCCTACTCGGGGCTGACCCGCGCGCACGTCGACTTCGTGGAAGGTCGCCTGCGCGGGCGTGCGGTGGCCGAGCCCGAGCGGATCGAGGCGGTCCTGCAGGAGCTTCGAGGCTCGCCGCTCCGCCAGCTCGACGCACTGCGGGCGGGGGCGCCGGCGGTCGACGCCGTCCGCGCGCTCGCACAGTCGATGTTGCGCGCGGCGCACGGGCTCGAGCACCCGCCGGTTGGGGAGAGCCCCGCGAGCGACCTCCGCGCGCTCGACGCCTGCCTGCGCCTGCTCGACGAGCTCGGCTCGTGGGAGCTGCGCGTCGAGGAGCCGGTCGGTGCGGACGACGTGATCGCGACGCTCGAACGCGCGCGTCTGCGCGGCGAGCGGGCCGAGCCGGGCAAGGTCACCGTGCTCGACCTCGAGCGTGCGCGTACGGGACGGTTCGAGGTCGTCTTCGTGCTCGGGCTCGAGGAGGGAAGCCTGCCGCGGCGCGGCGGCGGGTCGCCGTTCCTCGACGACGAGGCCCGCGAGCGCCTCGGCGGCCGCCTGCAGCGCTCAGACCAGGTGAGCCGGGACCGCTACCTCTTCTACACCGCGTGCTCACGCCCGACGCGCCGCCTGTACCTCGTGCGCGAGTCCGCGACCGACGAGGGCAGCCCGAAGGAAGCGAGCCCGTTCTGGGACGAGGTGCGCGCGCTCTTCGCTCGCGACGAGGTCGAGCGCGCGACGACGCGGCGCCGGCTCTCCGAGCTCACGTGGCGTCTCGAGGACGCGCCGACCGACCGCGAGCGGCTGCGTGCGCTCGCCTCGATCTCGCGTGACCACGCGGGCGAAGCAGACGGGATCGCCCGTGCGAACGGCTGGGAGCGCAGGCTCGACCGGGCGCGGCGCGCGGAGAACCGGCCGACGCGTCTGCGCAACCCGATCGTGCTCGAGACGCTGGGTGCGCGCACGACCTTCCCCGTCACCGAGCTCGAGCGCATGGCCGACTGCTCGTCCGCGTGGTTCGTCGACAAGCTGCTCGCCCCGAAGACGATCGACGCCGAGGTCGATCCGATGCTGCGCGGCTCGGTCGCGCACAACGCGCTGCACAAGTTCTTCGCCGCACTGCCGAAGGAGCTCGGCACCGACCAGGTGCCGCCGGAGCGGGTCGACGACGCAGTCCGCCTGATGCGCGACTGCCTCGACAAGGCGCTCGCGGGCGTACGCATGGAGATGACGACGATGCAGCGCCGCGAGCTCGACGCGTCGCTCTGGCGCGACCTCGAGGCGCTCGTCCACTTCGAGGCAGACGCCGACGCGCAGCTCGTGCCGAAGCGGTTCGAGGTCTCGTTCGGGATGGAGCGCTCGCCGCAGGAGCTGCAGCGCGGCCTCGACCTCGGCGAAGGGCTCACTCTCAGCGGGAAAATCGACCGCATCGACACGGACCCGTTCAGCGCACGTGGGATCGTGCAGGACTACAAGGCGGGCAAGACCGCGCACTCGGCGAGCCAGATCGAAAAGGAGCTGCGACTCCAGATCCCGCTCTACATGCTCGTGCTCCGCGATCTCGTGGGGATCGAGCCGCTCGGCGGCGTCTATCGGCCGCTCGCAGGCGACCGGAAGCCGCGCGGCCTGCTGCGCGCCGACGCGAAGGACGAGGTGCTCGCCGGCTACTCGACGAGGGACTACGTCGAGGACGACGCGTTCTGGCGCCAGGTCGAGACAGCACGCGACAACGCACGCGGACTGGCGCAGCGCATTCGCGCCGGCGACGTGCAGCACGATCCGCGGGGCGGCGAGTGCCCCCAGTGGTGCCAGCTCTGGCCGATGTGCAGGATTCGCCGGCCGTGAGCACGCTCGCCCCGAACCCGGAGCAGCAGACGGCGATCGAGGCCGAAGGCCGCGTGTTCCTCTCCGCGGGTGCGGGGACGGGCAAGACCGCCGTCCTCGTCGAGCGGTTCGTCCGCGCGGTGTGCGACCGCGGGATCGACGTCGGCTCGATCCTCGTGATCACGTACACGCGCAAGGCCGCGGGCGAGCTGCGCGCGCGCATCCGGCGTGAACTGCGCGAGCGCGGCCGCCACGACCTCGCGCGCGAGCTCGACGGCGCGTGGATCGCGACGATCCACGGCTTCTGCGCGCGGCTGCTCCGCGCGTATCCCTTCGAGGCAGGGCTCGACCCGCGCTTCCGCGAGCTCGACGGCGCACAGGCGTCCGTTCTCGCTGGCGAGGCGTTCGCGGAGGCGCTCGACGAGTTCTGCGCGCGCGAGGAGCCCGAACGGCTGCAGCTGCTTGCGACCTACGGCACCGCGGCGCTGCGCCGGATGCTGATCGGCGTCTACGAGACGCTGCGCTCGGCCGGCCGAGAGCTCGTGCTCGAGCTCGGCGAGCGAGCGCCGCTCTCCGAGCGGGTCGAGGCGCTCCGTGACGCATCGCGTTGTCTCGCCGCCGACGCAGGCGCGACGGAGCTGCAGCGCGCGAACGCCGCGGGCATGCTCGACCTCCTCGCCGGCTCACCGTCCCCCGACCGGCTGCTCGACCTGTCAGCGCACAAGGTGCGCGGCAGCGAGCGCACAGCTTCGTACGAGGAAGCGCGCAAGGTGGTCGAGCAGTCTGCTCTCGACGAGCTCGCGGTTCGCGATCGTGACCTGCTTCAGGCGCTGCTCGAGGGCTTCGCGCGCGCGTACGACGCGGCGAAGCGCGGCGAGGGCGTGCTCGACTTCGAGGACCTGCAGCTCAACGCACGCGACCTCCTTCGCTCGAACGGGCAGATCCGCGAGCGCGAGCACCTGCGCTTCGCTGCGATCATGGTCGACGAGTTCCAGGACACGAACCGGCTCCAGTGCGAGCTGATCGACCTCGTCGCCGAGGGCCCTGCCAGACCGGAGCTCTTCTTCGTCGGCGACGAGTTCCAGTCGATCTATGGGTTCCGGCACGCAGACGTTCAGGTCTTCCGCGAACGCCGGGAGTCCGAGGGCGGGGGGCTCGCTCTCGTGCGCAACTACCGCTCCCGGCCCGAAGTGCTCGCGGCGGTGAACCACCTGTTCGAGGACGAATTCGGCGACGGCTTCCAGCCGCTCGCCGCGTCCGGTGAGTTCCCGGACCCCGTCTTCGGCCACCCCGTCGAGCTGCTGGTCACCGAGAAGGAGACGTACGCGGACACGGGCGTGCACTGGCGGCGCGCGGAGGCGAAGCACATCGCGCGCCGCGTGCGCGAGCTCGTCGACGAGGGAGCGGCGACGCCGGGCGAGATCGTGCTGCTCTTCGCGGCGGGCACCGACGCGGACGCGTACGAGGAAGAGCTGCGCCAGGCGGGGCTGCCGACGTACCGCGCGACCGGCCGCGGGTACTTCGGCCAGCAGCAGGTCGTGGATCTCCTCTCGTACCTGCTGCTGTTGCAGAACCGCTACGACGACCAGGCGCTCGTCGCCGTGCTCGCATCGCCGTTCGTCGGCGTTTCGAACGACGCGCTCGTGCTGATCCGACGCGCTGCCTCGAAGCGGCCGCTCTTCACGGGGATCGAGAAAGGCCTGCCGCCCGAGCTCGACGAACGGGACGCGCAGGTGCTCCGCGCGTTCCTCCAGCGCTACGAGCGGCTCGTGCGCGCGCTGCCGCGCCTGCCGCTCGAGCGCCTTTGCGAGCAGATCGTGTCCGAGCACGACTACGACCTCGCAGTGCTGACGCAGTGGGACGGCCGCCGCCGTTACGCGAACCTGCGCAAGCTCGCGCGGCTCGCGCGCTCCTACGAGGAGCTGCGCGG
>JBDTVA010000111.1:0-5358 GCA_040007455.1 Actinomycetota bacterium
GCAGCGCGGCTACGACGTCGACGCCTGGGTCGGCCGCTCGAATGACTCGTGACGCCGTCTACATCAGACGCTTCTCCCGCACCGAGCGCGCGTTGCACTGGATCCACGCGAGCGTCTTCTTCGTTCTGCTGGGCACAGGGCTCGTGCTCTACGTGCCGCGCCTGAGCACGCTCGTCGCTCGCCGCCCGCTCGTCAAGGACCTCCACCTCTACGCCGCGCTGGCCTGGATCGCTCTGGTCACGATCGTCGTGTTCGTCGGAGACCGCCGCGGCCTGCGCCGGACAATCCGCGAGCTCGACGTGTTCGACGACGACGACCGTCTCTGGCTTCGCCGGAAGCGGAGTCCCCAGGGCCGTTTCAACGCCGGGCAGAAGCTCCACGCAGCTCTGGTCGCAAGCTTCGCTTTTCTCTTCGCGTTCTCCGGCTTCCTGCTCTGGCTCGGCGAGCGGGACACTCGCTTCCGCTGGGCGAGCACGATCCTCCTCCACGACGGACTGATGTACGTCTCGCTCATCGTGCTCATGGGTCACCTCTACCTGGCGCTGATCTACCCGGCCACCCGCCACGCTCTACGCGGGATCACGGTTGGCTCGGTACGCCGCGACTGGGCGCTGGAGCACCACCGAAAGTGGATCGAGCGTGACGAACAGCCACAATGATCCGATGACGACGGTGCTGATCGTCGACGACGAGCCGATCGTGCGTGACGTCGTCGCCCGCTACCTCCAGCGCGACGGCTTCGACACGCTGGAGGCCGGCGACGGCGTCACGGCGCGCGAGCTGATCGAGCGCAGCGCGCCGCAGCTCGTCGTGCTCGACGTGATGCTTCCCGGCCTCGACGGACTGTCGCTCTGCCGGTGGATCCGGTCGCGCGGCGACCTGCCGGTGATCATGCTGACCGCGCGCGGCGAGGAGGCCGACCGGATCGTCGGCCTCGAGCTCGGCGCCGACGACTACGTCACCAAGCCATTCTCTCCCCGTGAGCTCGCGACGCGGGTTCGCACGGTGCTCCGCCGGAGCAACCCGGCAACAGACCCGAGCGCCTGCCTCTCCGTCGACGGACTCGAGCTGGACGCCGCCACACGCGAGGCGCACCTGCACGGGCAGCTGCTGCAGCTGACGGCGAAGGAATTCGACCTGCTCTTCTTCCTCGCGTCGAATCCGCGCAACGTCTTCTCGCGCGACCAGATCATGAGTCGTGTCTGGGGCTACGAGGCTGCGCACGATACCGGCACGGTCACCGTCCACATCCGCCGGTTGCGGGCCAAGATCGAGCTCGACCCCGCGAACCCGGTTCGCCTCGAGACGATCTGGGGCGTCGGCTACAGGTTCGTCCCGTGATTGGTCTCGCCGTTGCCGTCGCCGCCGGCACGCTCGCAGTCGGCCTGGCGGCGACGTACGCGCTCCGCCTCCTCCCCAGCGTGCGCCTGCAGCTGGCCGGATTCGCGTTGCTCTCAGTCGTCCTGCCGCTGCTGGCCGTGCTGCTCTCGGGCTGGGTGATGTTCCACATGGGCGACGATGTCAAGATCCTCGCCGTCGCCGCGGCGTCGGCGTCGGCGGCAGTCGCCGCAGCGCTCGTGCTTGCGTCGTCGATCGCGCTCCGCATCGACCGCCTTCGTTCCGCCTCCGCAGCGCTCGCCGCAGGTGATCTCGGTGCGCGGGCACCCGAAGGGGGCCCGCGCGAGCTCGCCGAGCTGGGCCGATCGTTCAATGCAATGGCGGGCAGCCTCGAAAGTCTCTTCGACGCTCGCCGTGAGCTCGTCGCGGCGGCGAGCCACGACCTGCGGGCGCCTGTGGCCTCGATTGCGGCGATGCTGGAGGCGATCGAGGACGGCCTCGCCAGCCCGAGCGAGTACCTCGAGCCCCTGCAGGATCAAGCGCGGCGCCTCACGATCCTCGTCGACGACCTCTTCGAGCTCGCCCGCATCGACGCCGGCGCGCTCGTGCACGAGCTCGAGGAAGTCCAGCTCGCCCCGCTCGTCGAATCGTGCGTGCGCGGCTTCGAGGCCGAAGCGCGCGCCCTCAACGTCAAGCTCGAAAGGACCGTCGAGGCGGGCGTCCCGCCCGCGCGGTGTGCGCCCGAGGAAGTCGAGCGTGTCCTACTCAACCTGCTCACCAACGCTCTCCGGCACACGCCATCGGACGGGACGGTCGCAGTGACGCTCGCTACCGTGTCGGACCACGTCCGCGTCACGGTCGAGGACACCGGCATCGGGCTCACACCCGAGACCGCGCGCAGGATGTTCGACCGCTTCTGGCGAGGAGACTTCGCCCGGCAAGCGACCGGCGGCGCCGGCCTCGGCCTCGCGATCGCGCGCGGCCTCGTCGAGGCCCAAGGCGGCAGAATCTGGGCCGAGGCCCGCGCCACCGGCGGAGCGAGAGTCTCCTTCACGCTCCCGCGAGCCGGCAGCTGACTTCTCTCGCGCGATGCGACGGGCAGCAGGAGCCAGCACGGGCATCCACGACTTCCTCCAGTTCACCGACGAGGTCGGGCCCCTGGGAGGCAAGACAATCCTCGCCGTCCTCTCCTACTTCGGCTCCTGGGCGACCCTGTACGCGATCTGGCGCGACAAGAACCCAGTCCTGCGCCCAATCCTGATCGCCGCCGCTCACTCGGGATCCTCGGCACCTTCCCGATCTTCTTCCAGACCTTCACCGCCGAGTAGACGCAGCGCCGCCGCCGCCCGCGCGCCGCCGGCAACGATGCACGATTGAGCGACCCGGATCAGAACGTCATCTCCGTGCGGACACCAAACGCGATGGTTTCTCGGGCAGCAGAAGGGCAGCAAACGCCCGACATCGAGCCTACGCAATCGTGAGCAAATCAGCGCCGAAGGCCCTCAGACCCGCACGAATAGAGCGATAGCGCGTCAATCGTCCCCAATCGTCGGATCGGTGGAACCTGCCTGTCACGCCGGAGGTCGCGGGTGAGTCGCGTCGCTCCCGTTTCGCCGTTTGCCCTGCGAATATGCAGGTTGCGTTGTCTGTGCAGGCGCAGCTCAGACTCGTTGTTGCCCCTCGTGGCCCGAGTACCCGGAGCAAAAATACCTGCAATTAGCGATTTCGCGAGCAAGTTCGGAGCCGGTCGCACGAATGAAACGGCTCACGACCCTGGCCGTAATCAGTCGATAGTGCTCGGCGCGAGCGTGACTCGTGGAGCGAGACTCGAACATCGCGTTGCCTGCGTCGACGAGGCTCGTGAACGGGCTCTACCCGGGCACGTGTCATCGACGGAGCGGCGTGCCCCAGGGCACGCCGCTCCCTTCAGGCGTAAACGGCCGACGCCGGCACTTTGGCGGCGAGACCTGCAAGCGCAAGACCGAGAAGGGCCGTGAGGTGAATCATTCTCCCTCTTACTGGCCCGTCAGTTCGCCCGCGTCGTCACGTAGATGTCCTGCGAGCCTTCGCCGCCGGTGCGGGTCGAACCGAAGTAGAGCGTCGTTCCGTCCCACGACAGCGAGGGGCGCAGCTCGTCCGCGCTGCTGTTGACGTCGCTACCCAGGTTCGTCGGGGACGACCATGAATCGGACGTGCTCGCGCGCGTCGACGTCCACAGGTCGAGGCCGCCGATCCCGCCCGGCCGGTTCGAGTCGAAGAAGATCTCGAGCCCGTCGCGGCGCAGGTTCGGCCGGAAGTCGTTCTGCGCCGTGTTCAGTCCGGGCGCGAGCGTCGGCGTCGCGAATGAGTCGCCATCGAACACGCTCACGTAGATGTTGCTGTCGCCCGCGCGCGTGCTGGAGAAGTAGAGCTCGTCTTCGAGAAGGTATGGGCCCGCCTCGTCGGCAGGGCTGTTGACCGTACAGCCGAGGTTCTGCGGCGGTGCCCAGCCGCGGGTCGCGTGCAGCCGCGTCCCGTAGATGTCGCCGCCGCCGCAGCCGCCGGCCCGCGAGCTTACGAACAGGAAGGTCTTGCCGTTCCGGTGCGCCGACGGGCAGACGTCGTTCGCCGAGCTGTTGACCTCGCGAAAGTTGACCGGGTCGCCCCAGGCGCCGTTCTCACCGCGGCGCGAGTACCAGATGTCGATCCCGCCCATCCCGCCGGCACGGCTCGACGCGAAGTAGAGGACGTCGTTGCGCTGGGCGACGAAGGAGCAGCCCTCGAGCGCCGCCGTGTTCAGGTTCCCGCTCGTGCCCGGGATCGACTCGGCGTTCACCGCCGGCGACCATGCGCCGAAGTTCATCGCCTGCGCAACGGCGGCGAGGGCGACGACGGCGGCCGCGCTCGCGACAGCGGCGATGCTGATCCGTCTGATGCTCATCTCTTTTCCCCCTGTGTGCAGGAGGACGATAAGACGGCCTCCAGTGGTTTCACCGGAGTCTCGCCGCTCGTGCGGGTTGTGCCTATTCGCCGTTCGGCGTATGTTCAGAAGCGTGATTCGCCTGCAAAGAGCCGATCTCGCGGCGCTTCTCACCTTCCTCGGCGACGTCGCCGAGCTCGAGTTCGATGAGCCGTACCCGGTCGAGGTCGTTGCCCGTGTGCAGGACCTCGTCCGCTGTGACGCCCTTACGTACCAGGAGCTCGACCTCCACGCGAAGCGCTTCTTCACGATGGTCGGGATCGGCCCGGACGGCGAGGACGACGACGAGGAGCTCTACTGGACCGTCGGGCCGTGCCCGATCTCCGACTACCGCGCCCGGACGGGCGACCTGCGAACGGTCACGATGTCCGATGTGATCGGCCGGCGGCGATACCACGAGCTGCCGATTTTTCGGGAGTACTTCCGGCCGGCCGGAATTGACCACATGATCGACCTCGGCCTGCCCACCACACTGCGGCGGCATCGCTCATTCATCCTGTTCCGGGAAAAGGGGGCGGGCGACTTCTGCGAGCGTGACCGCGCCGTTCTCGAGATGCTCCGACCGCACCTCTACCGTCTCGAGGCGCACGCCGCGCTGCGACGGCGGCTGTCGGGGGCGCTTCGCACGCGAGACGGCGACGACGATGAGTCCAACGTCTACGCGGAGCTGACTCCGCGGGAGCGCGAGATTATCGAGCTGGTGGCCGAGGGCAAGACGAATGCGCAGATCGCCGCGCAGCTCTGGGTCGCGCCGAGCACCGTGAAGAAACACCTGGAGCACGTGTACGAGAAGCTCGGCGTCGGCGGACGGACAGCAGCCGCCACGCTCGCGCGTGCCTCCCGCTAGACGCTGCGACTCGAAGGCGGGTTGTCTCCGGAGACGACCGGGCGGTGGGGCCGACATGGGGCGGGACGGTCGGGCAAGAGCGTGCCAACTCGTAGAAGCGGGCGCTGGATGCCTCGTCGAAGTCGCTGCTACTCGGGTTCTTCCGGGTCACTCCGTGGACGCTCGTGGCGCCCCTTCCGCGGCCTGTCACGCCGGAGGTCGCGGGTTCGAGTCC
>JBDTVA010000112.1:0-5284 GCA_040007455.1 Actinomycetota bacterium
ACGAGTGAGATCCAGCGGATGGTGATCGCCCGCTCGGTGCTCGGGCTGCGCCGGCACGAGCAGACGCTCGCGCAGGGCTAGGACGGACGCCAGGCGTACTGCGCGTCGGGCTCGCGCTCCTCGTTGCCCTGCCCGTCCGTGAGCAGGACGAGGTCGAGCCCGTGGCGCTCGTAGAAGCGGCGCGCGCCCTCGTTCTTCTGGAAGACCCAGAGCGAAAAGCCTGCGGGGCGCCGCTCCTTGGCCCGGTCGAGCAGCAGGGTTCCGATCCCCTTGCTCTGCTCGCCGGGCGCGACGTGGATCTGGAGCAGCTGGTCCGCGGTGAGCACCGCGAAGCCCAGGACTTCGTCGTCGCCGTCTGCGACCCACACCTCGTGGTCGGCGAAGAGGCTCGTGACGTAGGCGCAATCCTCATCGGGCGTGTGCAGCCGCGGGATGAACGTCATCAGGTCGTAGGTCGAGCGCATCAGCCGCGCGACCGACGCCACGTCCTCGGGTTCGCCACGTCGCAGCCGCACGGCGCCTAATCTACGCCCGTGGCCCGCAACCGCGATGAGCCCGTCCGCCTGACGAAGATCTACACGCGTGGCGGCGACCGCGGCGAGACGTCGCTCGGCGACGG
The DNA here is from genome assembly GCA_040007455.1 of Actinomycetota bacterium. GTDB lineage: Bacteria > Actinomycetota > Thermoleophilia > Gaiellales > Gaiellaceae > JACCTU01. The sequence goes on from JBDTVA010000112.1 coordinate 620, forward strand.
GTCGCGCGCCTCGAAGCTCGACCCCCGGATCGGCGCCTACGGGGCGGTCGACGAGCTGAACTCGCTGATCGGCCTCGCGCTCGGAGGTCAGCTTCCCGATGCGATCCGTGCGGTGCTCGAGCGGGTGCAGAACGAGCTGTTCGACGTGGGGGCGGACCTCTCCGTCCCGTGGGAGGGCGCGGACGACAAGCTGCGCACGACCCAGACGCAGATCGATGCGCTCGAGGCCGACTGCGACCTCTTCAACGCCGAGCTTCCCGAGCTCAAGAGCTTCGTGCTGCCGGGCGGGGAGGAGGGCGCCGCGCGGATCCATGTCGCGCGCGCCGTGTGCCGTCGCGCCGAGCGTGACGCGCTGGCAGCGCCCGTCAACCCGCTCGCGGTGGTCTATCTGAACCGGCTCTCCGACCTCCTCTTCATCCTCGCGCGCGCGGCGAACGCCGCCGCGGGACGCAACGAGCCGCTCTGGAAGCCGGGCAGCTCGCGCTGACCTTCGCTGCGTCGTTCGCGGCGGGGTACCTCGGATCGGCCGTCGGGCTCGTGCTCGGGACGCTGCGGCTACCGGCGGTCCTGATCGCCGCCGGCAACCCGGCAGCGGCCGCCGGGACGAACATCGCGATCAGCGCAGCAGCCGCGGCGGCGGGCGGCTGGCGTCACGCACGCGAAGGCCGCGTCGACTGGCGCGTCGTCGCCTGGATGACGCCGCCGTCCGTCGTCGGCGCGGTGGTCGGCGCGCTCGTGGGGTCGAGCGTGTCGGAGCGGCTGCTCTTCGCCGCGATCGCCGCGCTACTGACCTGGAACGGCGTCGACCTCCTCGTGCGGCCCGTCCGCGCGCACCCGCGTGCCGAGCCGCGCGTCTGGCCTGCAAGTTTCATCGGCTTCGCGATCGGGCTCGTCGGCGGTGCAGTCGGCGTCATCCTCGGAACGCTCCGGATGCCCGTACTCCTCGGCGCCGTCGGGCTGAGCGCGCACAAGGCCGTCGGGACGAACCTCGTCGTCGGCTTCGCGCTCGGCGTCGCCGGGTTCGCCGCTCACGCCGCGAAGCTCGAGGTCGAGTGGGACCTCCTCGCCGCCGGGCTCACGGGCGCGCTCCCCGGCGCCTGGCTCGGCGCGCGGGTCACCGGTGGGATCTCGGAGGAGACGCTGCGCAGCCTGATCGGAGTCGCGTTGCTCCTGATCGCGGTCGCCTTCGCGGTCCAGGCCGCGCTGTCCTAGTACGGACGACGGTTCGCGAGCCGCTGGATCAGCTTCGCGAGATCCTTCGGCGGCGTCGAACGCGGAACGGCGATCGTCGCTCCGGCCCGGACCGCCTGCACGAGGCGGCGCGGGTCGTTCGTCAGGCCGAGGATCCGCACGGTCGGGAAGACGAGGCGCAAGTCGCGGATCAGCTGGAGCCCGTAACGGTCGACGTCGACGACGATCACTTCCACGTTCTTGTTCGAGGCCCCGGTCAGGGTCCACGCGTCCTCGCCGACAGCGGCCGGGACGACTTCCATGCCCTTGCTGAGGCCCCGCTCGATCTCCTTGCCGTTGTTCCCCGTGCTCGCGAGCACGATCTGGAGCGGCTTCTTCGGTTGAACGGGCTTCTTCGTCTTCTTGACGATCAAGACCACGATCGACTTCTTGGCGGTCTCTCGGCCCGACTCGACGGAGAAGACGAGCCGGTAGCGCCCTACCTTCGTCACGCTCGGCGGCATCGTGAGCCGCTTGATCGTGATGCCGGCCTTGGCCAGGAAGCGCCAGCGGTACGCGCGCTTCCCGTGCGGGTCGATCAGCGTCGCCGTAACCGTGGCGGCACGAGTCGTCTTGAGCCGCAGCGCGATCGACTTGCTCGCGGCGGGCGCATAGCGCTTCGTCGCGACGACGTCGAAGACGAGTCGGGCCTGCGGCGCGGTCGGCGTGCCGAGCTCGAGGTCGATCTTCCCGCCCAGCGGCGCCATCAGTGCCGCGGTCGGTGCGACGACGATGGTGCCGTTCCCGCGCACGATGCCGACCGCGAAGCCGCGGTTGACGAGGATCGCCCGGGCCTCGTCGAGCGTCTTGCCGACGAGCACCGAGGTCGAGCGCAGCCCGGCGCTCGCCGGACTGGCCTTCCCGTCGCCGTCGATCGCGACGATCGTGAAGACGCGCATGTCGGCGGGGTCGAACGGCCCGAGGTTGATCTGGTTCTCGCCGGGAGCGAGCGTCTGCGTCGCGATCCCGTCGATGTAGAGGAGGGTGGCGAACGGCTCGCCCGAGGCGTCGCGCGAGGGCTTCCAGCGGAGCGTGAGCGAGCCGTCGTCCTCGAGCTCGGCGACGAAGTCGCTGGGAGCAGGCACGAGCGGCAGGGCCGGGTCGAAGGCGGTGCCGCCGCCGGTGGAGGGTGCGGGCGCGGGCACCCCGACCATGAAGGTGACCGAGAAGGCGCTGGACTTGCCGGCCGCGTCGTGGATCGTGCCCTCGAGCGTGTGCGCGCCGTCGCTCAGCGAGCCGACGTTGAACGTCGCCACGGCGCCCGAGAGCATCGGCATCACGGAGGGTGCGCCGTCGAGCGTCCCGCCGGTGACGGACGCGATGTCCTCGCTCGCGGTGATCGTGATCAGGTTCGCGGTCGCGACGATCGAGCCGTTGGCCGGCACCGAGGAGACGACGATCGGGACGAAGTTGTCGATCCGCACGCCCGAGATCACGTCCTGGCTCGTGTTGCCGACCGCGTCGTTCACGACTGCCCGCAGGTCGTAGAGACCGTCCGTGAGGGCCGTCGTGTCGAAGCTCGCCCCGTAGGGTGCCGAGCCGTCTGCGCTGATCGTCGTCCACGACGCTGCGCCTGCCGGGCTGCGGCTGAAGGTGACCGTGATCGCGTCACCGGCCGTCGACGCGCTCAGCGCGACGGTGCCGGAGAGCGGCGAGCCGGGGTTGGCGAGCGAGACCGTCGGCGCGGTCGAGTCGATGTTGACCGTAATCGACGAGCTCGTGAAGGTGTTGCCGGCCAGGTCGGTGACCACGATGCGCAGGTCGTGCGGGACGCTCGGCAGCGAGGTGACGTCCCACGTCGCCGCGAACGGCGCACTCGAGTCGCTGGCGATGTCCCCGAACCCGCCGCCGCCGGACACGCGCGCCTGCCAGGTGACCGACGCGACGCCGGAGCCGCTGTCCGAGCCCGTTGCTGCGAGCGGCACCGCCGAGCTGCCGACGGTCGCGCCGCCGCCCGGTGCGGTCAGCAGACCGCTCGGATCGGTGTTGTCGACGCGGGTCGTGACGACGCCGCTCGTGCCGGAGTTCCCGCCGGCGTCGACCGCGGTCGCGCGGAGCTCGTAGTTCCCGTCTGCGACGGCCGTCGTGTCGAACGACGCCGACCACGGGCCTCCGACGGCGGTTCCGACGGTCGTCCAGCCGCCCCCGCCGGCGGGTCGCCGCTCGAAGGTCACCTGCACGGTGTCGCCGTCGGCGCTTGCGCCGAGGCCGACCGTGCCGCTGACGTTCGGAGCAACCGCGCCGAGTGAGACGCCGGGCGCGAAGTTGTCGACGGTGATGTTGACCGTGCCGGTCGCCGTCGAGTTGCCGGCGACGTCGCTGATCACGGCGGAGATCGTCGCGCCGCCGTCGCCGCCCGACGCCGAGTTCCAGCTCATCTGGAACGGCGCGGTCCCGGCGGTCCCGATCGAGCCGCCGTTGACGAAGTACTCGACACCCGCGATCGGGTTGTCGTCGGAGGCCGAGACGCCGAGCGTGATGCTCCCGGACACCGTCGACCCAGAGAGGGGGGATGCGACGTTGCCCGTCGGCGCCGTGTTGTCGACGATCTTCGACGCGAGGTCGGTCGTGTTCGTGTTGTCGGCCTCGTCGGTGACGATGAAGCGCAGATCCCACGAGCCGTCGTCGGCCGGGCTCGTCGCCCAAGTAGCGCTGTATGGGGCAGTAGTGTCGATGCCGAGGGAGGTCCAGAGGCTGTCGCTCGAGCGCTTGTGCTGGAACTCGACCTGGGTCACGTCCGCACCGCCGGGGCCGCCCGTACTCGGATTCGCGGTCAGGGTGACCGTGCCGCGCAGGTAGTTGCCCGGGTCGTTCGCGCCCGGATCGGGCGGCGTCGAGTCGATCATCACGGTCGCGGTCTTCGGCGACTCGATGTTCCCCGCGACGTCCGTGGAGAAGAAGGAGATCGTGTGGATGCCGTCGCCGGACACGTTGACGCTCGTGCCCGAGTTCCAGCCGCCGCCGTCGACGGAGTACTGCGTGTTCGCGACGCCGGAGCCGCCGTCGCTCGGGCCGAGGCCGACCGTGACCGCACCCGACTGCCAGCCCCCGGGCGCGTTGTGCGACGTGTCCGGCGGCGTGTTGTCGACGCGCCTGCCGGAGACGACACCCGAGATGGTCTGGTTGCCCGCGACGTCGGCGACGACGACTCGCAGGTCGTAGACGCCGTCCGGCACCGAGGTCGTTGCCCAGGTCTGCGAGATGCCCGTCCAGACGCCGCCGATCAGCGCCTCGTACATGACGACCGACACGCCGGACGCGACGGGCGGCCCGGGCGGATCGTCGACGACCGAGCTCAGGTTGACGGCGCCGCGGAGGTTCGCTCCGGGGTCGTTCAGCGACGCCGTCGGCGGCGTGTTGTCGATCCGTCGCGGGCCGACCGGCGCGCTTTCGGTGACGTTGCCGGCGACGTCGGACGCAACCATGCGGAAGAAG
>JBDTVA010000113.1:0-5275 GCA_040007455.1 Actinomycetota bacterium
ACCGCGCCGCGGACGGGTTGCGCGACGACGGCATTCTGCCGCTCCAGGTCTTCGTCGACGAGCCTGGGCCCGACGGGTGTGCGATTGCGGTCGAGATGGCCGCGGACGGGACGATGTACCCGGCCGTGTACCTCCGCAAGCGGAACCGCGTCACCGAGCATCCACTGTCGCCGCACCCGCTCCACGACTACGAAACGGAGGCGCACCGCCGCGCGCTCTCGGAGCTCGTCGGGCCGTTGCTAGGCTCGACGTAGATGCCGCCTTCCCGCGAAGCGATTCTCACCGCGCTCGAGCAGGTGATCGACCCCGAGCTGCGGAAGCCCGTCACCGAGCTGCAGATGGTGCGTGACGTGCGCATCGACGGCGGCGACGTCGTCGTCGTGATCGCGCTGACGGTTGCCGGGTGTCCGCTTCGCGACAGCTTCCAGAAGCAAGTCGCCGAGGCGCTTGCGCCCGTTGCGGGCGTGGAGCGCGTCGCGCTCGAGTTCGACGTGATGTCGCCGGACGAGCGCGCCACGCTGACCGAGCGGCTGCGCGGCGGTGTGACGGGCCGCTCGAAGGGCCTCTCGATCGATCGCAGCACGCGCGTGCTCGCGGTCGCGAGCGGCAAGGGCGGCGTCGGCAAGTCGACGCTGTCGGTGAACCTCGCCGCGGCGTTCGCGCAGCTCGGCCAGCGCGTCGGCATCCTCGACGCGGACGTCTACGGGCACTCGATCCCGCACATGCTCGGGATCGACCAGAAGCCGGTGCTCGTCGACCGGATGATCGTGCCACCGGTGAAGGACGACTTGAAGTTGATGTCGATCGGCTTCTTCCTCGACGAGAACGCGCCCGTGATGTGGCGCGGTCCGATGCTGCACCGCGCGCTCGAGCAGTTCCTGACCGACGTGCACTGGGGCGAGCTCGATCTCCTGGTCGTCGACATGCCGCCGGGCACGGGCGACGTCGCGATCTCGCTCGGCCAGCTGCTGCCCCGCGCGGAGGTCGTCGTCGTCACGACGCCACAGCTCGCGGCGAAGGAGGTTGCGTCGCGCGCGGCCGTGATGGCTCAGAAGACGAACATGCGACTGATCGGCACGATCGAGAACATGACGGGCGACGTCTTCGGACGCGGCGGCGGAGCGACGCTCGCGGAGGAGCTCGGCGTGCCGCTGCTCGCCGAGATCCCTCTCGACTCCCGCCTGCGCGAGCAGGGCGACCTCGGCGTCCCCCTCGTGACGGCCGATCCAGGCTCGCCGACCGCGCGCGCGATCGTCGAGCTCGCCGAGGCGATCGACGGCACGCGCCGCGAAGAGGGCGTCGGCATCGTGAAGGCGCTGCCCGTCCTCTCCTGAGCGCGGCGGCGTTCTTCGATCTCGACCGCACGCTGCTGCGGCGCTCCTCGACGCTCGCGCTCGCGCCGGCGTTTCGCAGGCACGGGGTGATCACGCGTGCGCAGGTCGCGAAGGCCGCGTTCTGGCAGCTGCTCTTCGTCGTGCGCGGGACCAGCACAGAACGCGTGCGCGCCGCGTCGGAGGAGGGGCTGATGCTGCTGCGAGGCTTCACGCCGGCGCAGATGCGCACGCTGGTGTCGGAAGAGCTCGAGCCGGTACTCAGGCCGCTGGTCTACGAGGAGCCGCTGCGCTTGGTCGAACGTCACCGGGTGCGCGGCGAGCCGTCGTTCATCGTCTCCGCCGCATTGCAGGAGGTCGTCGAGGCGATGGCCGACGATCTCGGCTTCGACGGTGCGCTCGGCACGGTGTGCGAGGTCGAGGACGGCGTCTACACCGGACGCGGCGTGCGATCGCTGCACGGCGAGCACAAGGCGGCGGCGGTCCGCGAGCTCGCGCACGAGCGCGGGTACGACCTCGCCGGGTCGACCGCGTACTCCGACAGCCACACGGACCTGCCGTTCCTCGAGGTCGTCGGCAATCCGGTTGCCGTCAATCCCGACCGCGTGTTGCGGCGCGTCGCGGCCGAGCGCGGCTGGCCGGTGCTGAGGTTCGCACGTGCAGCCTGACGAGGCACGTTCGCGGATCGCGGCGCTCGGCTTCTCCGACGTCGACGTCGAGACGCTCTTCCGCCATTTCGACGACGCCGAACGGCGCGGCAAGCTCGGTCACGGCTACGCGCGGATCCCCTGGCTCGAAACGCTGCCCGAGATCGACCCCGCCGCGCGGCCGGAGGGAGTGCAGGCGACTGACGGTTTCGAGCGCTGGGAGGGTCGAGGCGCGCTCGGTTATCTGACCCTCTCGGCGATCGTCGACTCGCAGCTGGCGCAACCGCCCGAGCACGCACGCGTGATCGCGGCCTCGCACTGCTTTCCGACCGGGATGCTCGGGCACTACGTCCGGCGGCTCGCGGAAGGCGGGCTGGTCGCGCTGCTGACCGCCACGTCGCCGCCGCGGCTTGCACACCCCGATGGCGGCGCCCCGCTGGTCGGGACGAACCCGCTCGCGATCGGCGTCCCGAGCTCCGACGGCCGCGTGCTCGTCACGGACGTGTCGCCTGCGAAGGCCACCTTCGGCGAGGTGCTCGCCGGGCTCGCGACGGACGAGGACGTCGTCCCGTTCGGCGGCGACCAGGCCCACAAGGCGTTCGCGCTCGCGGTCGGACTCCAGCTCCTCGTCGACTCGCTCATCGAGGGTTACGGGGCGGTGCTCGTCGTCGCGCAGCCGCACGCCGACCCCGTGCCGGCGCTACGCGCCGCTGCCGCCGGGCTCCGCCTGCCCGGTGATCGCTAGGAACTCCGCGTCCTCCGCGAGCGAGGCGAAGTCCTGGTCCGTGACCGCCGACTTGGCAAAGCGCGGCTCTCGCTCGATCGACTCCCGCAGGTGCGTGACGGCGTCGTCGCGTCGGCCGAGCAGCGCCTCGTAGCACGCGGTCTCGTAGAGCAGCGCCGGGTGGTCGGGGCGCTGCTTCAGGTCGTTGTCGATGATGGCGAGCGCCTGCTCGTACTCGCCGCGCTCGCGGTGTGGGGCTGCCGCGAACCACGACTCCCACGCCGACGGCTCGTAGGCCTCGCCGGGCTTGCCGCCCACGGCGAGCACCGTCGTGCCGTCCTCGAGGGCGACGGCGCCGCGCTTCGTCTGCGGGTCGCGCACGTAGACGAAGGCGCCCGCCGCCACCTCGACTTCGTCGTCGCCGAGGATGAAGCGCGCACGGCCCGTCAGCACGACGTAGACCTCCTCGTGCTCGAGCTGCGCCTCGGTGTGCTCCTCGACGACGTGCGTTCCCTCGTCGGCGGTGTACGCGTTGATCCCGAAGGCGCGGATGCCGAGCGGCCTGCGGATCGGCCGCCAGTTGATGTCCGCGTCGGCGACCGGGATCTTCTCCAGGTCGTCGATCCGCCGCACCTCGTACGCGCTCAGCTCGCCCTCCTCAGCTCTCGCAGCACGACCGGGTCGATGGCGTCTTCGCCGTCCACGCGTTCCTCGAGGTTCGCTGTGCCCGCCCAGTCCGCGAGCTTCGTGTACCCAAGACGGGCGAGCAGACCGCTCACTTCTGCCTGCAGCTCGGCGTCCAACGGCACCCACTGGTCGCGGGGCGTCTCGCCGAAGAGCAGTTGGTGGGCCTCGTAGAGTCGCTGCAGCTCCTCGATCGGGCGCTCGTGGTCGTCGACCCGGAGATCGACGAGCGTGTCCGAGAGCCCGGCGTAGCCGCCGTCGCGCTCGACTACAAGGAGCGCCGCGGACTGCTGGCCGCGGCGGTCGCCGCCCGCCGCCTGCCCGGCCGCGAGCGAGGCCAGCAGACGCTCGGCGAGCGGCCCACTCGACGCCTCGAACGTCTCGGCGAGCGCGTCGACGGTGGCGGCGGAGACCAGGATGTTCCCCTGGGCCGCGTAGCCGGCGCCCGTGCGCCCGCCCGCCCAGTCGTGGCACTCGTCGCCGGTGAACGTCGCTGCGCCGCCGTTCGCATCGACCACGCCGACCTGTCGTTGCGCGCGCCCGTCGTCGGCGGCGGTCAGCTCGTCCACGACCTCTTGCGCGGAGCGCCCCTGCCGGAGCAGCGCGAGCCCGTCGGGCCCGTAGCGCGGGTTCGCGTACGACTGCGTCGCGACGGCGCCGGCACCCGGCTCTGCCCACGGCACGACCGACCCGACCGCGAGGAACTTCGACTGCACGGCGACGCCCCACTGTCCCGCGGCGAGGTCGCATGCGACGATCGAGTAGGTCGCGACGACAGGCTCAGCCATACGTGAGCTTCGTCAGGTCGAGCTCTAGGAGCTCGCGTTTCGCGTCGGGCACGACCACCGCGGACACTTCGGGGTGAGCGAGTGCGGCGAGCAGCGCCTGCGGCGTGGCCGCGCGCACGACGACCGGCTTGCCGGAACGATGCGCCTCGCGCAGGATCTCGGCGTTGCCGACCCCGTCGAGGACGACCGCCTCCTCGAGCGGCAGCTCGCCCTCGACCGAGATCTCGGGCACGCGCCGGCCCGTCGCGCCCCACCATCGCTGTCTCACAACGTGATCGTGTCCCCCGGCTCGAGCATGTGGACCTCGACGCCGGGCGCGAGCTCTTGCAGCTGCTGCGGCGTCCCGCGCAGGAGCGGAAACGTCCCGAAGTGGGACGGAACGCAACGCTTGACGCCGAGGAGCTCGAGCGCGACCGCGGCCTCGCGCGGCCCCATCGTGTAGTGGTCGCCGATCGGCAGCACGGCGATCTCGGGCTCGTAGATCCGACGGATCAGCTCCATGTCCCCGAACACGTTCGTGTCGCCGGCGAAGTACACCGTCTTGCCGTCCTCGAGCCGGAACACGAGGCCCGTCGGCTCTCCGAGGTACTGCCCCTCGGGGCCGCTCGACGAGTGGTTCGCATCCGTGAGCGAGACCTCGATGCCTTCCCACTGCCAGGTGCCGCCCTTGTTCGGGTCGTTGCCCGCCGCGCCTACCACGCCCTTCGACTCCAGCCACCACCGCACCTCGACCTGCGCGACGACGGTGGAGTGGTGCTTCTCGAAGAGCTCGACCGTCGAGCCGACGTGGTCGTCGTGGCCGTGCGTGAGCGCGATCAGGTCGACCCGCTCGGGCTCCTTTTCGCCCGGTGGACACTTCGGGTTCTCGAGGAACGGGTCGACGTACACCCGCTTGCCTCCGGGTGTGTCGAGCCGGAACGCGGCGTGTCCGAGCCAGGTCAGCGAGCCGTTCGCCACTCATCTCCTCCTTCGCGTCGGGCCGGCCGGAGACTATCGACCGCGGAGCCGGAGTAGGCGGTACGCCGGCACCGGTTCTCGCTTGCTTTTCGCCTCGATCGGCGGCATCGCCTCGACCTCCGCGTCCTCGCCGATCGCCTCGCG
>JBDTVA010000114.1:0-5233 GCA_040007455.1 Actinomycetota bacterium
CTCGATCGTCTTCATGAACGCGCCGTCGCCGACCTTGACGTCGAGGACGATCGCGTCGGCGCCCGAGGCGATCTTCTTCGACATGATGCTCGCCGCGATCAGCGGGACGCTGTCGACCGTCGCGGTGACGTCGCGCAGCGCGTACAGCCGCTTGTCGGCGGGAACGACGTCGCCGGTCTGGCCGATGACCGCCAACCCGACCTCCGTGACCTGCGCGACGAACTCGTCCTCCGACAGCTCGACGCGGAAGCCCGGGATCGCCTCGAGCTTGTCCAGCGTGCCGCCGGTGTGCCCGAGCCCGCGCCCGCTCATCTTCCCGAACGGGACGTCGCACGCAGCGACGATCGGCCCGACCGCGATCGTCGTCTTGTCCCCCACGCCTCCGGTCGAGTGCTTGTCGACAACCGTTCGCCCGAGCGCGGCGTGGAGGTCGAGCGTGTCGCCGCTCCGAACCATCGCGTCGGTCAGCGCAAACGTCTCCGCCGGCGTGAGCCCGCGGAAGAACACCGCCATGCAGAACGCGGCCATCTGGTAGTCGGGAACCTCGTCGCGCGCGTACCCGAGCACGAGCTCCGCGAGCTCTTCGGCAGTCAGCTCGCCGCCGTCGCGCTTGCGCTGGATCAGCTCGGCGGGGCGGATCACCCGTCGTAGATCGAGCGGCCGGGGATGCCCCGCCCCGGCGACTTCCCGCCGAGCCACGCGTTCACGGTCGCACCCACGTCGGCGAACTCGCCCTCTTCGTGCACCTGTCCGTTCGCATTCCGTCCCTCGGCGTAGGCGAGCAGCAACGCGTGCTCGCGCGTGTGGTCGGTGCTCGGCGTCGTTGGGTCGCAGCCATGATCGGAGGTGAGGATGAGCAGGTCACCCGGACGCAGCGCGTCGAGGATGTCCGTCAGCCGACGGTCGAAATCCTGGAGGCAGCGGTGGAAGTTGACCGGGTCGTTCCGATGCCCCCACAGCATGTCCGTCTCGACGAGGTTGACGAACACGAGCGTGCCGTCGTCGGACTCGGTCAGGAGGCGAATCGTCTCGGTGATGCCCTCGACGTTCGACTTCGTGGGATGCGACTCGTCGATGCCGACGCCGGCGAAGATGTCGTGGATCTTGCCGACGCCGTGCACCTTGACGCCCGCGTCCTGGAGCAGGGTCAGGTAGTTCGGCGTGGGCGGCTCGACGGAGAAGTCGTGCCGGTTCGGGGTGCGCGTGTAGTTCCCCGGCTCCCCGGTGAACGGCCGCGCGATCACGCGGCCGACCTGGTGCTTGCCCGTCAGAAGCTCGCGCGCGGCCCGGCAGGCCTCGTAGAGCTCGTCGAGCGGGATCGTGTCCTCGTGGGCCGCGATCTGGAAGACGGAGTCGGCAGACGTGTAGACGATCCACTTGCCCGTCCGCTGATGTTCCTCGCCGAGCTCTTGGATGATCTCGGTCCCGGAGGCGGCCTTGTTGCCGAGTACGCCGCGCCCCGTCTTGTGCATGAACGGGTCGATCACGTCGTGCGGGAAGCCGTGCGGGTAGGTCGGGAACGGCTGGGCGGTGACGATCCCCATCAGCTCCCAGTGGCCGGTCGTCGTGTCCTTTCCCTTCGAACGCTCCACGAGCCGGCCGGCGATCGCCGGTGCTCCGGCCTGCGGGGGGCAGCCCTCGAGCGGCTCGACGTTCCCGAGCCCGAGCGCCTCCAGGCTGGGGAGATCAAGCCCTCCGACCGCCCGCGAGACGTTCCCGAGCGTGTCGGCGATCGGATCGTCCTTGCCGTACTCGGCAGCGTCGGGGAGGGCACCGGCCCCGACCGCATCCAGCACGATGACGCACGCGCGGGGCATCGGGCTATTCTAGGCCGCGCATGGACACGGCCCTTGGACTCCTCGGAATCGCCGCCTTCGCAACCTGCGTGATCGGGCTCGCCGCCGCGGTGACGTGGGTCGTCGTCAAGGTCTCGCCGGCCGAGAAGCCGGACAAGGCCGAGCCGGCCGACGCCGCATAGGCGTCGCCTACTTCTCGCAGCCCGTCGCCGGCGTGAGCGACACCGTCGCCCGTCTTGGCCCGAGGCCGTGGCCGAGGCGCGCGACTCTCAAGCGCGGCGGCTGCCCGGGCAGGAACGTCAGGCCGACGGTGGAGGCGAGCTGCGCTTCCGAGTAGCCCGGGAGGTCGCTCGCTCGTGAGCCCACGGTCTCGACGTTCGGTCCGGGCAGATCCACCTCGACGGTCCACGTTCCCGTATTGCTGGGATCGACCGTGTTCGTCTCGGTGACGGAGACGATCCAGGGCGTCTTGAATGGGTCGCCGCACACGCGGCCGGAGAGGTCGTCGTGGACGTACGCGGCCTTCCAGTCGAACCCGACGCCGTCGAACTGGTAGCCGCCGCTCGCCGTTCCGGCGCCGCCGGCGACGGTGATCGTGATCTCGTCGGTCAGATCAAGAGCTGTGTGAGCCCCGTCACCGGCCTGGAGACAGAGCGTGTGCTCGCCGGCCGGGAGGTCGAGCTCGGCTTCGCTCGCTCCGTCTTCGAAGCGCAGGTGCGACCCATCCTTCGGAATCTGCTCGCCCGGCGCGACGCAGCTCGCGTCCACCGTGACGTGAAAGTGACCTGCGCCGTCGCGGACGTCGCCGCTCGGCTCAATCGTCAGGCCTTCGGCCTCCATTGCCAGCATAAACGGACTCTGCACCGTGGCTCCGTCCGCCGGAGAGGCGATCGACACACTGTCTCCGGCCTCACTCCCGCCTGAGCAGGAGGCCGCCGGCAGGAGCACGATCGCGGCTGCCACGATGACGGTCGTTCGCACGAATCCGCGCGGACTGCCGGGGAGCCGGGCTCGGACTGCCACGTAGGTCCAGTCTAGACCGGCGAGAGCGGAAGAACGTCCTCGAGCGGCGTGTAGTCGAGGCCGTGTGCGTCGGCGACGGCCTCGTAGGTGATCTTCCCGTCGAGCACGTTGACACCCCGCGCGAGCGCGCGGTCGCGGGCGATCGCCTCGCGCAGCCCGTCGTCCGCGATTGCCTCGACGTAGGGAAGCGTCGCGTTCGTGAGCGCCTTCGTGGAGGTGACGGGCACCGCACCGGGCATGTTCGCGACGCAGTAGTGCGTCACCCCGTCGACCGTGTAGACGGGATCGCTGTGGGTCGTCGGATGCGAGGTGGCTACGCACCCTCCCTGGTCGATCGCGACGTCGGCGATCACGGCGCCGTCCTTCATCCCCGCAACCATCTCGCGGGTGACGAGCTTGGGCGCGACCGCGCCCGGGATCAGCACCGCTCCGATCACGACGTCCGCGTCGGCCACCGACTCCTCGATCTGCAGCGTCGACGACATCAGGAGGTTGACCCGCGCGCCGAGGATCTCCTCGAGCTCGCGCATGCGGTCGATCGAACGCTCGAGGATGGTCACGTTCGCGCCGAGGCCGAGCGCGATGACGGCCGAGTTGTAGCCGACCATGCCGCCGCCGATCACGACGACGTCGCCCTTCGCCACGCCCGGCACGCCGCCGAGCAGGATGCCGCGGCCGCCGAGCGGCTTCTCGAGGAAGTACGCGCCGGCCTGCGCCGCCAGCCGGCCGGCGATCTCGCTCATCGGCGCGAGCAGCGGCAGTCGCCGGTCGTCTGTCTCGACGGTCTCGTAGGCGACGGCCGTGATGCCGCTGTCGACGAGCGCGCGCGTGAGCGGCTCGTCCGCGGCGATGTGGAGGTACGTGAACAGGACGAGCCCTTCGCGCAGGCGACCGTACTCCGGCTCGATCGGCTCCTTCACCTTCAGGAGGAGCTCCGAGTCGGCCCAGACGTCCTCGACCGACGCGATCTCGGCGCCGGCGGCGGTGTATGCGTCGTCCGCGAAGGAGCTGCCGGTGCCTGCGCCGGTCTCGATCGTCACCTCGTGACCGTGCTGCACGAGCTCGCGCGCGCCTGCGGGCGTGAGCGCGACGCGGTACTCGTCGGGCTTGATCTCCTTGGCGACGCCGATCTTCACGGGCGGCGGAACGATACCGGCATGCGGAAGCCCTTTAGAGCTCCTTTCATGGTGGGCCTTCGTCGCCGGGGTGCGATGGGCGGTGCGAGGCAAGGACGCAGGGAGCGCTCGTATCCGCAGTGATACGGGCGCGACCGAGGACGCCGCATCGCGCCGTCCAGCGCGGCCCGGCGGCACAACGGTCATCGTGAAAGGAGCTCTTAGGCGATCCGCGCGCGTGCGGCGCTGCCGGCGGCGTACGCCGCGGCGAAGAAGGACGGGTCGTCGTCTGGGCCGCGCCCCATGTGATTCAACGTCAACCCCTCACACGCGTCTCGCCAACCGCTCGCGTCCACGTCTTCGCGCGCCTCGAGCCAGTCCGGCGCGTCGAGGCCCGCCGGCCACGCAACGACGACCGTGCCGAGGCAGAGCTCGAGCGCGGCCCGAGTGTGATGAGAGACGCCGAGGTGGCGCTCCCGCTCGTCGGCGTCCGACACTCGCACGGCCACGACCGGGACCCCACCGAGGCCGCTCGCGGCGTTGGCCGCTTCGGCGACCGCAAGGCCGCCGTGCCCGAGCCGCGAGCCGGTGCCGACGACCCCGGGGCCGATCGAGCAGACGGCCGCGTCGTAGCCCTGCGCTTTCGCCCAGGCGAGCGCCGACGGAGCGCCGACGCATTCCACGTCCCCGTCGAAGCACGCACCGGCGGCGACCGCGACGGCGAGCAGCCCCCGCTCCTTGAGCTCGCGGACGGCATCCGAGAGCGACACGGGAAGCGCACCGCCCACGAGCTGGACGTACGCGACGCGAATCCCCTCCCCCAGACCGGCGCAGACCGGCGCGAGCTGGCTGTGGAGCGAGCAGCACACGACCGGCATCCCCTCGAGCGACGAGGCGAGCTCGTCGGTCTCTTCCGCGTGGCGCCGTGCCGACTGTAGCGACGTGTACGGGAGCTTCATGACGTGCGCGCCCTCGTCGACCGGCAGCTCGAGCCCGCGCGTCAGGTTCGCGTGCAGGACGTCGAACCCGCCTGACCCGAGTCCGAGCTCGCGCGCCTGCACGTTCACGAGCACCTCGTCGTCGAGCGCGACCGGGCCGGTCAGGCGCGGGTAGGCGACGCACGGCGCGCCGTCGACCTCGAGCCGGACGAGCTCGTCGTGCTCCTCGAGGATTCGCGTGACGCGCCCGCGTCTAAGACTCAACATCGCGCGCGGCGTCGATCAGCGCGAGCGTGACCTCGACCATGGCGTCGAGGTCGTCGACCGCGATGTGCTCGTCCGGCGTGTGGATCTCCGCCAT
>JBDTVA010000115.1:0-5209 GCA_040007455.1 Actinomycetota bacterium
GTCGACGTCGCGCGACTCCTTGATCGGCTTGCCGCCGTTCAGCGACTCGAGCACGGCGAACTCGCGCGCGCGCTCCTGCAGGATGCGCGCGATCCGGAACAGGTACTTCGCGCGTTCCGAGCCGGGGAGGCTCGACCAGCCGTTCTCGTACGCCCCGCGCGCGGCCTTGACCGCGAGGTCGACCTCCTCGGACGTCGCCTGGCCGACCTCGGCGAGGACTTCCTCGCTCGCGGGGCTGATCGTCGGGTAGGTCTGCTTCGGCTCGAGCCACTCGCCGCCGACGAAGTGGCCGTAGCGATCCCGAAGCTGGACGACGTCGCGCGACTCGGGCGCGGGCGCGTACGTCCACTCGGACGGAACGGGGGTCCGTTCCTGCTTTCGCTCGAGATCAGTCAATGGTGAAGTAGTCCGGGCCCTGGTAGCGGCCCGTCTTCTCCTTGCGGATCTGCATCAGGACGTCGTTCAGGAGCGACGAGGCGCCGAAGCGGTGGAGGTCGGGCGTCATCCAGTCGGGGCCGAGCGTCTCGTGCACGAGCACGAGGTGCTGCACGGCCTGCTTCGCGTTCCGCACGCCTCCGGCGGGCTTGAACCCGACGACGCGGCCGGTCTCATCGTGCACGTCGCGGATCGCCTCGAGCATCACGAGTGCGACGGGCAGGGTCGCGGCGGGCGAGATCTTGCCGGTCGAGGTCTTGATGAAGTCGGCGCCGGCAGCCATCGCGAGCAGCGAGGCGCGGCGGACGTTGTCGTAGGTGCCGAGCTCTCCGGTCTCCAGGATCACCTTGAGGTGCAGGTCGCCGGCCGCTTCCTTGACGCGGACGATCTCGTCGTAGACCTTCGCGTAGCGGCCCGAGAGGAAGGCGCCCCGGTCGATCACCATGTCGATCTCGTCGGCGCCGAGCTCGACGGCAGAGCGGACGTCGGCGAGCTTGATCTCGATCGGGAACTGCCCGGAGGGGAACCCCGTCGCGACCGACGCAACCTTGACGCCGCTGTCGCCGAGCTTCTCCTTGGCGACCGGGACGAGGTTCGGGTAGACGCAGACCGCGGCGACGGGCGGGACGGTTGGATCGACGGGGTCGGGACGCATCGCCTTCGAGCACAGTGCGGCGACCTTCCCGGGCGTGTCGGCGCCCTCGAGCGTCGTCAGGTCGATCATCCGGATCGCAAGGTCGAGCGCGAACAGCTTCGACTCGCGCTTGATCGAGCGCTTCGCGAGCGACGCGGCACGCTCTTCGACGGCAACCTGGTCGACCGACCCGATGCGCGGCAGCCGCGGCTCGAGCGGAAGCTCGAAACCGCGCGGCAGTGCAGGCGCCTGGGCCATGCATCGAGTGTAGCTCCGCCGTCCGGGCCGACCGTCATCGTTGCCGCGCAATGCGACCGAATCGCCGTGCGATCAGGCCTCGCGCGCCCCGCCCCGCCTGCCGACCCCGTGGGAAGCGGCGCCGTCCGTGCGCGCCGCGGCGCCGGGTCTAGCAACCGAGCAGTCGGGAAGAGGGAGGCCCGTGCGCGAGATCCGTGTCGAGAGCTGGGCGGAGCTGCACGAGCGGCTGTTCGAGGACTCCTGGCAGAAGCGCCTCGGGCGACACCGCTCCAACTTCGCGTATCGCGGGCGCGCCCTCGCGACCGAGGGCCTCGAGACGAGCCTCCAACGGCTCAGCGGCGACCCAGGATCCCTGGAAGCGCCTTTGATCCGCAGCTTTCGCAAGTACGCGAGGAAGAGCGACGTGCCTTACGACTCGGCGTGGAACTGGCTCGCGCTCGCGCAACACCACGGTTTGCCGACGCGTCTGCTCGACTGGACGTTCTCGCCGTACGTCGCGCTGCACTTCGCGACGACGTCGTTGCTGCGCTACGACGAGGAGGGTGTGGTGTGGACGATCGACTACGTTCGCGCGCACGAGTTGCTGCCGGAGTCGCTGCGGACGGTGCTCCGCGACGAGGGCGCGAACGTCTTCACGGCCGAGATGCTCGACCGCGCGGCGCGGAGCCGCAGCGAGCTCGACCACCTCGCCGAGGACGAGGACTTCGTCCTCTTTCTCGAACCGCCGTCGCTCGACGACCGGATCGTGAACCAGTACGCGCTCTTCTGCCTGATGTCGTCACCCGAGGCTTCGCTCGACGAGTGGGGTGAGCAGCACGACGACCTCGTGCGCAAGCTGGTCGTCCCCGCCGAGCTGAAGTGGGAGGTGCGCGACAAGCTCGACCAGGCGAACATCACGGAGCGGGTCCTGTTCCCGGGCCTGGACGGCCTGAGCGCCTGGCTGCGGCGGTACTACCTCCCGCGCAGCGGCTGACTCTTTCTTGGCGCACCCCCACCCTTGGGTGGGGTTTTGGGCCACCCCGTACCCAACGTCGAGACTACCGCGGAGCGTGTGGCGTGTCTGTGACGAGTTGTCGCTGGAGCGTGACGATCGCTCCACATGCGGGCGTGCTCAGAGACCGAGCCGGTCGAGCACTGCGCCGTCGCGCCGCCAACGCGGGCGAACCTTCACCTGCAGGTCGAGGTAAACGGGCCGGCCGAGGATCGCCTCGAACTCGGGGCGTGCGCGCGTGCCGATCTCCCTGACCACCGAACCGCCCTTCCCCACGAGGATGTGCTTCTGAGACTCGGTCTCGACGAGCAGGCTCGCGCGAATGAGCTTCTCCCCCAGCTCCTCGATTTCGACCGTGATCGCGTGCGGTAGTTCCTCTTTCGTGAGGTGGAGCGCCTTCTCGCGGATCAGCTCGGCGAGCTGGAGCTCGAGCGGCATGTTGGTCCGCTGGTCGAGCGGGAAGTACACCTGCCCTTCCGGCAGCAGCCCGACGAGCTCTTCCCGCAGCTCCGCGATTCCGTCGCCCGTCTTCGCGCTCACGGGGTGCAGCGCATGAAACGGGCCGAGCTGCGAAGCGGTGGCCATCTGCGTGGCGATGTGACCCGGCTTCAGGCGGTCGACCTTGTTCAGCGCGATCACCACCGGGACGTCGAGCGCGAAGACGCGCTTCGCGATGAAGCGGTCGCCCGCTCCGATGCGCTCACGTGCGGAGAGCACGAACAGGACGGCCTCGACGTCCTCGAAGGCCCGATCGACCGTGCGCTGCATCCGTTCGGTCAGCTCGTCGAGCGGACGCTGGAACCCGGGGAGATCGACGAGCACGAGCTGCGAGTCCTCGGCGTTGGCGATCCCGAAGATGCGATGCCGCGTCGTTTGCGGCTTGTCGGAGACGATCGCGACCTTGCCGCCGCTGAGCGCGTTGACGAGCGTCGACTTCCCGACATTCGGCCTGCCCGCCACCGCGACGAAGCCGCTCTTCACAGGTCGAACGATTCGGGGAGCAGTTCGTCCGGCGTGCGGGTGACGACCTCGCCGCCCGCCTTCCGAAAGATCACACGGTCGAGGCCAAACTCGTGCAGCCACTGGCGGCAGCCCCCGCACGGCGACGCGGTGATCGCGATCGCTTCGAGCTCGCCCGGGCCGAAGCCCTCGGTGACCGCACGGGACAGCGCAGTCCGCTCGGCGCAGGTGCCGAGCGGGTAAGCGGCGTTCTCGACGTTCACGCCTTCGATCACACGTCCGTCTCTCGTCAGGACTGCCGCACCCACGTGGAACTTCGAGTACGGCGCGTACGCACGCTCGGCAACCGCGTCGGCCCGCGCCAGGAGCTCCTCGTCCGTCACGCCCAGAACACCTGGAAGATGACCAGCGTCACGAGCGCGCCGAGCAGCCCGCCGAGAAAGACCTCGAACAGGGAGTGCACGCCGGCCTCGATCCGTGTCTGCGCCACGAGCAGAGCCATGATGAACGTCACCGTCGAGATCAGGAACCAGTACCGCTGGTGGCCGAGAAGCGTCGTGACGGCAATCCAGCCACCGAACGCAACCGCCGCATGGCCCGACGGCAGCCCGCCGCGCAGCGGCGTGCCGCGCCCGGTGTACGCCTTGGCGGCGATCACCAGCATCACGGTGAGGACGAGCGCGATCAGCGTCACCTCGAACGGCGCCTCTCGCAAGCCGTCGAGGATCCTCAGGCTCGGGTCGCGCAGGCGATCGGCGAACACCAGGTACCCAACCGCGACCGCGACGACGGTCGCGATCAGCACCGCGCCTGCCGCGATGTCCTTCGCCAGTTTTGCCATCGGGTCGAACGACGTCGTGGCGACGTCGATCGCGCCTTCGATCGCCGTGTTAACCATCTCCGCGATCAGGACGAACGCGATCACGATCAGAAGCGCGATCAGCTCGAACTTGTTCACGCCGGTCATGAGCGCCGCGATCAGGACGACCACGGCGAGCAGAAAGTGGATCCGCATGTTCCGCTGCGTCCGGAGGACGTGGATGATCCCCTCGAACGCGTAGTTGAAGCTCTCGACGAGCGAGGGCGGGCGGAGGCCGGGCGAGTTCATTGCCGATGCATTCGCTCTCGCTCCTCCATCTCCGTCCCGTGATCGTGCCCGAGCAGGTGCAGGAGCGCATGGACGAGTGGCTCGCGCCAATCCTCTCCCACGACTTGCGGGCACACGATCGCGTCGCCGAGCTGGCGCGGGAGCCCGTCGGGAACCTGTTCGCGCTCGTCGATCGGGAACGCGAGCACGTCGGTCGCCTCGTCGATGCCGAGGTGCTCGCGCTTCAGCCGCTGGATCTCGTCCGGCTCGACGAAGTGGATGCCGAGCTCCCCGTCTTCGACTCCTTCGACCGCGAGGACCCGTTGCGCAAGCGCGATCGCTCCCTGCTCGTCGACCTCCTGCCCGCTTCGGTTGTCGACCTCGACCGCGACCATCAGCGGCTGCGCTGCGTGCCCGTCTCCTCTGCGTGGCGCTTGTAGGCCTCGACGATCCGCTGCACGAGCTTGTGTCGGACGACGTCCTTGTGCGTGAACTGGACGAAGCCGACGTCGTCGACGCCCTCGAGGATCCGCTGCACGTGGATCAGTCCCGACGCCTGCTCACGCGGGAGGTCGACTTGCGTCACGTCCCCGGTGACGACCATCTTCGAGCCGAAGCCGAGTCGGGTAAGAAACATCTGCATCTGCTCGGGACTTGTGTTCTGTGCCTCGTCGAGGATCACGAAGGAGTCGTTGAGCGTGCGACCGCGCATGAACGCGAGCGGTGCGACCTCGATCGTGCCGCGCTCCATGTACGCGTTCAGCTTCTCCGGATCCATCGTGTCGTAGAGCGCGTCGAAGAGCGGCCGCATGTACGGGTCGACCTTCGCGAGCATGTCGCCCGG
>JBDTVA010000116.1:0-5203 GCA_040007455.1 Actinomycetota bacterium
GTCGACGCGGCCCTCGGCGCCACCGTCAAGGGCAGCTTCTTCGTCACCCAGGCGGCCGCGCCGCACCTGCGCGCGACGCGCGGGCTCGTCGTCATGGTCGAGGACGTGGCGGCCTATCAACCCTGGCCGTCGTTCGCCGCCCACTGCGCCGCCAAGGCCGCCCAGGCGATGCTGACCCGGACGCTCGCGCGGGCGCTCGCTCCCGAGGTGCGGGTCTGCGGCGTCGCGCCCGGCCCGGTCGCCGTCGAGGCCGAGCAGGAGGAGCGGCGCGCCGCCGAGACCGTGCTCGGCCGACTCGGCTCGGCCGACGACGTGGCGGGCGCGATCCTCTACCTGGCGGGTGCGGACTTCGTCACGGGGACGACGATCGTCGTCGACGGCGGCCGCCTACTCCAATCCGGCAGGTCGGCCCATGCGTAGAACGTTTGCATGGGCACGGTGCTAGCCATTGCCGCCCCGGCCTTGCCACGCGCGCCCGAAGTCGTAAGCATCAGGGGGGTGCCCGACGCGGAGCAGACGGACGGTGAGCTGATCGAGCGCGTCGGCGGCGGCGACCGCGACGCGTTCGAGGAGCTCTACCGCCGCTACACAAGGCCCGTGCTCGGGCTCGCGTTCCGCCGGCTCGGCGACCGCGGCCGGGCCGAGGACGCGCTCCAGGACGCGTTCGCCGCGATCTGGCGCTCGGCCGCGAGCTCCGACCCGGCGCGTGGGCGGGGCGGCGCGTGGCTCTACACGGTGGCGCGGAACGCGATCGTCGACGGCGCGCGCAAGCGGCCGGAGCCGCCGATGGACGCGCCGGACGAGCCGTCCCCCGAAGGTGGGCCCGACGAGCGCGCCGAAGCGTCCTGGCTGACGTGGCGGGTGCACAGCGCGATCGAGACGCTGCCCGACCACGAGCGCCCGGTGATCGAGCTCGCCTACTGGGGCGGGCTCTCGCAGAGCGAGATCTCGGCGTTCCTCGGCGTGCCGCTCGGAACGGTCAAGACCCGGACCCGCAGCGCCCTCGCGCGACTGGCGGACCTGCTCGAGGACGAGCTCAGATGAGCGACCGCTTCGACGACCTCGTCGGCGACATCGCCGACCACGCGGAGCGGGAGCGGCTGCGACGCGTGCACGAGCTGCTCCTCTCCGTCGACGGGCCTCCCGAATACCCGACCACTCCCGTCGAGGCTCCCGTGGTCGTGCTCCCGCAGCGGCGGCGCTACGCGCTGGCCCTGATCGCGGCCGCGCTCGCGGCGGCGCTCTTCGGCGCCGGCTATCTCGTCGGCGGCCGCAGCGACGACGTCGCGGCGGTGCGCGTGATCCCGATGGCCGGCGTCGGCGACGGCCGCGGCGCGTCGGCGTCGATTGAGCTGCTGCCGCAGGACGTGTCGGGCAACTGGCCGCTGAACGTGCGCCTCCGCGGGTTGGAGCCGAGCAAGGACCGGATGGACTTCTACGAGCTGTGGCTGACGAAGGACGGTAAGCTCGCCGACTCCTGCGGCCGCTTCACCGTGCATCCCGGCCTGACGACGGTGACGTTGAGCGTCCCGTACGGGCTCAAGCGCTACGACGGCTGGGTCGTGACGCGGCGCGGCTCCGACCGCGTGCTGCTGACCACCTAGCCGACTACGGCGCCGTGCGGTCGTTCGCGACGAACGCCGCGTGCGTGATCGGCATCTGGTCGGCGAGAAACCGCTCGACCGCCTCGGCGTACCGGCGGATCTCCCGCTGCGCGGTGTCGGCGGCCCGGAGCGAGACGAAGTTCATCAGGGCCCGCGCGTTGACCGTCCAGTAGAACTCGGTGTAGGCGCCGACGGGGAGCGCCGCCCGCGCGAGCTCGCGCGCGACACCCTGCTCGACGAGCCGCTCGTACGTCGCGTACGCCGTTTCGTACACAGCCTGCAGCTCCTCGCGCGTCGTCTCCGCGAGCTCCGCGTCGACCGGCTCGAACGAATACGACCCCGGCTTGCCGACCTGCGTGCGCACGTCGTCGGGCTCGGGCACGTAGAAGTCGTCGGTCGCCCTCGCGTAGCGCATCGAGAACTCGTTGAACGAGCCGATGCGGTGCCGGAACCACTCGCGCGCGACGAAGATCGGGCAGCGCACGTGGAAGCGGAACGAGTTGTGCTCGAAAGGGGTCCCGTGCCTTTCGCGCATCAGGAACTTGATCAGCCCGACGTCGGCGTCGGTGAGCTCGGTCACCCGTCGCCCGAAGCTGACCCGCGCCGAGTTGACAACCGAGAGGTCGTCGGCCATCGCGCCGTCCAGCCGCACGAAGCCGTGGTCGAGCACGGCGATGCTCCCGTCCGGCAACACTTCGGGCATGACTGCCACGCCGCCGAGGGTAACAGGCGCCTATGTCGGCGCTTCGGGCTTCTCCTACCCGAGCTGGAAGCCCGGTTTCTACCCCGCCGACGCGAAGCCGTCGGAGTTTCTCCGACGCTACGCGGAGCGTCTCCCGTCGGTCGAGCTGAACACGACGGGCTATCGGCTCCCGGCCGAGGGCCACTTCGAGCGCTGGGCCGCGGAGACGCCGTCGGACTTCCGGTTCGCCGTCAAGCTGCCCGCCCACTTCACGCGGCAGCTGGGCGTCTTCCAGGAGCGCGTGTCGCTGCTCGGCGAGAGGCTCGGCCCGATCCGCGTCGCCGTCCAGCAGGCGGCTGACCCGGGGTTCCTCGCGCTCCTCGTCGGCTCGCTCGACCCGGCGCTCCGGATCGCCTTCGACTTCAACCACGAGTCGTGGGACGGCCTCGACGTCTCGCCCGGGATCCGCGTGAACGAGTGGGACGCGGAGGCGCCCTTCCGCTACCTGCGCTTCCGCGACCCGCCGTATTCCGACGACGAGCTCGAGCACTTCGCGGCTCGGATCCGCCCGCTCCTCGACGACGGCGTCGAGGTTTTTGCGTACTTCCGGCACGAAGACGAGCCGACAGCGCCGCAGTACGCCGAGCGGTTGCTCACACTGTTGACATGACCGCGATGCGCATCCAGCTCGTCCCGCGACCCGGCCAGCCGGATTTTCTCGACCTGCCCTGGGACCAGCCGCTCGAGGAGTGGCAGTCGGAGCGGCTCGCGGTCGTCGAGCGCGGGATCAGCCGACACGTCGTTCGCTTCGTCGAGTACGACGGCACGTTCTACGCGCTCAAAGAGATCAACCACGAGCTCGCGCACCGCGAGTACCGGCTGCTCCGCGCGCTCGCGCACGACGGGATGCCGGTCGTCGACGCGGTCGGGATCGTGCATCGACCGAACCTCCAGGACATCCTGATCACGCGGCACCTCGAGTACTCGCTCCCGTACCGGATCATGTTCGCCCGCAAGCCGGTCGCCGACCTGCGCGACCGCCTGATCAACGCGCTCGCGAACCTGCTCGTCCGCCTGCACCTCGACGGGTTCTACTGGGGCGACTGCTCGCTCTCGAACACGCTCTTCCGACGCGACGCGCACAAGCTCGCCGCGTATGTCGTCGACGTCGAGACCGGAGAGCTGCACGATCAGCTGAGCGACGGCCAGCGACTGCACGACCTCGACGTCGCGCAGGAGAACATCGTCGGCGAGCTGCTCGACCTCGAGGCGGAGCTCGGCGACCTCGGGATCGACGACCCGTTCGAGCTCGCGACGGAGGTCGCCGCGGAGTACGACCGCATCTGGAGCGAGCTGATGGCCGAGGAGGAGTTCCGCGCGGACGAGCGCGACCGTCTCCAGGAACGACTGAAGCGGCTCAACGAGCGCGGCTTCGACGTCGAGGAGGTCGAGCTCGAGGAGACCGACGACGGCTACCGCCTACGGATCCGGCCGCAGGTCGTCGAGGCCGGCCACTTCCGGCGGCGTCTGCTCAAGCTGACAGGCCTCGACGCGCAGGAGAACCAGGCACGCAGGCTGCTCGAGGACATCGAAGCGTTCCGAGCGGCGCTGAAGGCCGACGGCCAGGAGCCGGTCTCGGACGCGGCCGCCGCCGGGCGCTGGCTGACCGACGTCTTCGAGCCGACCGTCGTGAAGGCGATCCCCGAGGACCTGCATGGCAAGCGCGCCGCCGCGCAGGTGTTCCACGAGCTGCTCGACCACCGCTGGCACCTCTCCGAGCAGGCCGGCCGCGACGTCGGCATGGACGAAGCTGTCGATTCGTATGTCGAGAACATCCTCCGCGCCGCGCCGGAAGAGCGCGTGATCGTCGAAGACACGGGTGAACCCGTGGACGCCCGCTAAGCGGGAGTCGCGGCGCCGTGCTTCTGGCGCAGGTACGCGAGGTACGGCTCGGGGTCGATGCGCGAGCCGACCGCGCGCTCGAGCGTCTCCTGCGGCTCAAACTTCCGGCCGTGGCGGTGGATGTGCTCACCCAGCCACTCGCGGAGCGGTGCGAACTCGCCGCGCTCGAGCTTGTCGTCGAGGTCCGGGAGGTCCTCTCTGATCCGCTCCCAGATCTGGACGCTCATCACGTTGCCGAGCGAGTAGGTCGGGAAGTAGCCGATCGTTCCCGTTCCCCAGTGCATGTCCTGGAGCACGCCGTCGGCATCGCTCGGGACGTCGATCCCGAGGTACTCGTCCATCCGCCGGTTCCACTCGCTCGGCAGGTCGCGCAGCTCGACGGTCCCCGCGAGCAGGTCCTGCTCGAGCTCGAAGCGGAGGATGATGTGCATGTTGTAGGTGACCTCGTCGGCGGCGATCCGGATCAGCGAGGGCTGCACACGGTTGACCGCGCGGAACCACGTCTCCTCGTCGACGTCGTCCAGCAGCGGCGAGAACCGCTCTTGGAGCCGCGGGTAGAAGAAGCGCCAGAACGGGCGGCTGCGCCCGACGAGGTTCTCCCACATGCGGCTCTGCGACTCGTGCAGGCCGAGCGAGACGCCGCCGCCGAGCGGCGTACGGTCGAGCTCGGGCGCGACTTGGTGCTCGTAGAGCCCGTGGCCGTACTCGTGCATCGTCGCGAAGAACGACTCGAGCCCCTTCGGCTCGTACTTCGTCGTGATGCGGATATCGTCCACGCCCCCGCCGCTCGCGAACGGGTGCACGGTCGGGTCGAGACGCCACGCGTTCTCGCGGTGGCCGAACAGGTCGACGATCTCGCGCGACATCGCTTCCTGCCGGTCCTTCGGAAACGCGCGAGCGAGCGTGCCGTCGTCCGCGCCGTAGAGCTCCCTCGCCTCGGCGACGAGCGGCACGAGCTCCTCCTTCATGCGCTCGAAGACGGCGCGGACCTCCGACGCCTTCATCCCCTGCTCGT
>JBDTVA010000117.1:0-5201 GCA_040007455.1 Actinomycetota bacterium
ACTGGGACAACGACTACTACACGTTCTCCGACACGAACATCGAGTACATCTGGCGGTTCCTGAAGACCGTCCACGAGCGCGGCTGGCTCTATCAGGGGCACCGCTCGAACGTCTGGTGCCCGCGCTGCGGCACGTCGATCTCCCAGCACGAGCTGATCGGGTCCTACGAGGAGCGGAGCGACCCGTCGCTCTACGTTCGCCTCCCGCTGCTCGATCACGAAGGCGAGGCTCTTGTCGTCTGGACGACGACGCCGTGGACGCTGCCCGCGAACGTCGCTGCCGCCGTCGACCCTGAGGCCCGTTACGTGAAGCTTTCGACCGCCGACGGCTACCTCTGGGTGGCCGAGGCGCGCCTGCCCGAGCTGCCGTTCGGCGGCGAGGTCACCGGCAGCGTGAGCGGGGAGGAGCTCGTTGGCGAGCGCTACGAGGGCCCCTACGACCATCTCCCGGCCGCAGCGGACGTCGAGCATCGCGTGATCCCCTGGGAAGACGTCACGCTCGAAGAGGGCACCGGCATCGTCCACATCGCTCCGGGCTGCGGCGCAGAGGACTTCGAGCTCTCGCGGGTGCACGACCTGCCCGTGCTCATGCCGGTCGACGAGGCTGGACGCTTCTACGACAGCTACGGCTGGCTCCACGGCACGTCCACGGCCGAGGCCAAGGATCAGATCGTCGGCGACCTCGGCGAGCGCGGGCGCCTGCTCGAGGCGGGCGAGATCGTCCATCGCTATCCCGTGTGCTGGCGCTGCCACACGCCCCTGATCTTCCGGATCGTGGACGAGTGGTTCATCTCCTGCGACGAGATCCGGCAGCCGATGCTCGACGCGAACGCGACCGTCCAGTGGACGCCCGACTTCTACTCGAAGCGGATGGACGACTGGCTCCGCAACATGGGCGACTGGAACATCTCGCGCAAGCGCTACTTCGGGCTCCCGCTTCCCTTCTATCCGTGCGAGTGCGGCCGTGTGAACGTCGTGGGCTCGCGCTCGGAGCTCGAGGAGCGCGCGACCGGCGGCCTCGACGGACTCCAGGAGCTGCACCGGCCGTGGGTGGACGACGTGCCGATCACGTGCGACGCGTGCGGCGAAGAGGTGCGCCGCATTCCCGAGGTCGGCGACGCCTGGCTCGATGCGGGCATTGTCCCCTTCTCGACGCTCGGCTGGCAGAACCCGGTTTGGCTCGAGCAGGGCTACGCGACCGGCGCCTCCGCGGGGCTTTCCGGCGCCGACCTCCCCGATCACGACTACTGGGAGAAGTGGTTCCCGGCCGACTGGGTCTCGGAGATGCGCGAGCAGATCAGGCTCTGGTTCTACTCGCAGCTCTTCATGTCCGTCGCGCTCGTCGGTGAGGCGCCGTACCGCCAGGTGCTTGCCTACGAGAAGCTCCGGGACGAGACCGGCAAGGAGATGCACAAGTCCTGGGGGAACGCGATCGAGGCGAACGAGGCCATGGACAAGATGGGCGCGGACGTGATGCGCTTCATGTTCTGCGACCACGTACCGCAGCAGAACCTCAACTTCGGCTACGGGCCCGCGAACCAGGTCAAGGGGCGGCTGCTCACGTTCTGGAACTCGGTCTCGTTCTTCGTCCTCTACGCAAACATCGAAGGCTTCAAGCCGGCCTACCGCGACATCGAGCGCGGCCCCGACCTCGATGAGCTGCGATCGCTCGACCGCTGGCTGCTCGCGCGGACCTACGAGTTCGTCGACGAGGCGACCGCCGCCTACGAGCGCTTCTGGACGCCCGATGTCACGAGCTCGTGGGAGCGATTCGTGGACGATCTGTCGAACTGGTACATCCGCCGCTCGCGCAAGCGCTTCTACACGCTCGACGAGGCCGCCTTCAAGACGCTCTGGTACGCGCTCGTCCAGGCGGTGCGCGTCATCGCTCCCGTGATGCCGTTCCTGGCCGAGCATCTGTGGCGGAATCTCGCAGGCGGCGTGCGGCAGGCGCCGGAGAGCGCGTTTCTCGCCGGCTGGCCGCAGCCGTCCGAGCGCTTCCGCGACCCGGAGGTCCTGGAGGAGGTGGCCGTCGGCCGTCAGGTGGCGGAGCTGGCCCGAGCGGCTCGCGACGCGGCCGGCATCAAGCTTCGCCAGCCGCTCCGACAGCTCGTGGTCGCAACCGCCGACCCCGGTCGCCGCATGCTCGTGTCGCGCCAGGTCGAAGACCTCGCCGCCGAGCTCCGCGTGAAGGAGGTTGCCATCCACCAGACGCCGGCCGAGATCGCCGATGTCCGTGCCAAGCCTCGCCTCGATCTCGTCGGCCCGCGCTACGGCCCGAACCTGCCCGAGCTGCGGCGCCTGCTCGAGGAGGGGAGCTTCGAGGTCTCGAACGGAACGCTCAGGGCCGGCGGCTTCGTCCTTTCCCGAGGCGAGTTCTTCCTCGACTACGCGCCACGCGAGGGCTGGGCGGTCAAGCATGAGGATGACTACGTCGTCGCCATCGACACGCGGCTCGACGACGAGCTCCGGACCGAGGGCCGTGTGTACGACCTCATCCACGCCGTGAACGTGATGCGCAGGGAATTAGGTTTTGGCCTGACCGACCGCATCGTCATCCACCTTCCGGCAGCTGACGAAGACTTGCTTGAGCACGAGAATTGGATCAAGGAAGAAACTTTGGCGACCGGTATTGAGCTCGACGCACGCCCGAACGTGAAGGTCGCAATTACCAAGGTGTGACTCGCGGAAGGGGAGCGTCCCGGCTACGTCCTGGTAGAGGCGACTGCGCGGACCTCGCGCGGCAGTTGGAAGAAGACATCCTCGAGCACGCCGTCGAGCGCCTCTACCTGGGAGACCCCGCGCTCGCGAAACCAGCCGACCACGCGGCGGACGAGCGACTCGGGGGCGGACGCTCCCGAGGTCAGGCCGACCGTCACGACGCCGTCGAGCCAGGCCTCGTCGATCTCCCCCTCGTCGTCGATCAGGTGCGCCTCGACGCCGCCCGCCCGCGCTACCTCCACGAGTCGGTTCGAGTTCGAGCTGTTGCGCGACCCGATCACGAGCAGGAGGTCGATCGCCGAGAGCATGCGCTTGACGGCGCGCTGGCGGTTGGTCGTCGCGTAACAGATGTCCTCTTTCGGCGGTGCCTCCAGTGCGGGGAACCGTGTGCGCAGAGCGAGCACGATCGCCCTCGTGTCGTCCACTGAGAGCGTCGTCTGGGTGAGGTAGACCAGCCGCTCGGTCTGGGACGGCTGCACCGCTTCGGCGTCGGCCACCGACTGCACGAGGACGATGGCCGCGGGCGCCTCTCCGATCGTGCCCTCGACCTCCTCGTGGCCCGCGTGGCCCACGAAGAAGATCGTGTAGCCGCGGGAGGCGTAGTGACGTGCCTCCGCGTGCACCTTGGAGACGAGCGGGCAGGTCGCGTCGATCGTCCGGAGGCTGCGCGCCCGTGCGTTCTCGTGCACCGAGGGGGCGACCCCGTGCGCCGAGAACACCACCGTCGCGCCGTGAGGAACGTCGTTCTCGCTCTCCACGAAAACCGCTCCGCGTTCCTCGAGCGCGCGCACGACGTGCGCGTTGTGGACGATCTGCTTGCGCACGTAGACAGGCCCACCGTGGAGCTCGAGCGCCTGCTCCACGGTCTCGACCGCGCGCTCGACACCGGCGCAGTAGCCCCTGGGCGAGGCGAGGACGAGCCGTTTGACCACCGCGATTCAGTGTAGTCACACCCGTGCAAACGCCCGCGGTAGAACCATTCCGTCTTGCTCGGCGGGAGTAGGCCTGCAAAAATCGAACGCGGAGCAGCGCTACGGACGCGACCGAGGACGCAGCGAGGCGCCGCCTTGCAGCGACCGCGGGCCCGGGCGAGCGAACAAGGGGCCGCGATTTAAGAGGAAAAGCCCGCCGCTCGGGGGGGTAAACGCGGCGGGCTTTCCCACATTTGCTTACCGCGGCTTACATGGCCAGGGGCACATACCGCGGTTCGCATCGCCCAGTGGAGGCAGGGTATCGCCGTGCGTGACTCCTGCCAATAGGTCCACCGGCCCATTTTTTCAACCAGGAAGACCGCGTCCACCGCCACTGGACTCCCTCGACGGACGCCTGCCGCGTACCTATCATCAGCAGTGCCCAGTGGATCACGATAGTCGCGTCATCCTGCTCGAAGCAGCGCCGCTGCTCCTTCTGGCGGGGCTCTACCTTGGTGTCGCGCTCGCGCTCGCGCCGGAGCTCTGGCGCCGGAGGGCCCGCTTCTCCTGGCTTGGCCTTGGCGTCTGGCTCGTCTTCATGCTGGTGGGCAGCCTGGCTGGGCTGATCGGAGGGACGAAGCTGGCGGACGACACCGTTCTCTCCGGGATCAGTCCCTGGTCTGTCCTCGCGCTCACCATCGTGGGCTACGTGCCCGCGGCGCTCGTGATCTGGCGCTGGCGCGAGCGCCATCTCCTGGTCTCGGCCGCGCCGCGCCTCGTCGAGGCCGAGCGAGAAGCGTCGGAGCGGAAGCGCGACGCCGAGGCGATCTCGCGCCTGTCGAGCGCACTGACCGAGAGCGGGAGCGGTCGCGAAGCCGCGAACCGGCTGTTCGACGAGCTCGAGCAGGGGCTCGATGTCCGTCAGGCGCTCGTCGTCACGGTCGACGAGGAGCTCAGGCGCGCGGTCGGCTTCGCCACGCGCGGGGTCGACGAGACATGGTGGCGAACCGTCGATCTGGACCTCGACGAGGGCCATGGAGCCATCGTCTCGGTTGCCCGGGAGCGGGCGCCCCTCGTGGTCTACGACGTGAAGACCGCCCCGAACGTGAACCGGGCGCTCGCCGACAAGGTGGGCGCCCGCAGTGCCGCGTTCGTTCCCCTCCTCTCGGAGGGCCGTGTCACGGCTGTCCTCGCCGTCGTGAGCGACAAGCCGCGCCTCTTTTCCACGTCCGAGATCGAGCTCATTCAGGACCTGGCCAACGAGACTGCCCTCGCGCTCGGACGCGCCTCGTCCGACGAGGCGCTCGAAGCGGCGCTCGAGCGCGAGCGACTCGTCGCCGACATCTCGCGCAAGGTTCGCTCGGAGCTCGACCTCGACGCCGTCCTCAGCATTGCGGTGCAGGAGGTGGGCCGCGCGCTCGGCCTGACGCGCGCGTTCATCCGCCTCGGCGAACCGGGGGATCCGCTTCCAATCGAAGCTGAGTGGGACGCGGAAGGAATCGATCGGATCGGTGATGTGGCCGACCGCCTGCCCGTCTCGAACCTCGCTGCTCGGGAACGTCATACGGTC
>JBDTVA010000118.1:0-5197 GCA_040007455.1 Actinomycetota bacterium
GCGCTCGGGATCGTGCTGGTGCTCACGCCCGCGATCGGGCAGATGGCGCGGCGGATCGGCGCGGTCGACGCGCCCGAGCCGCGGCGGCTGAACGAGCTGCCGGTGCCGCGGCTCGGCGGGCTCGCGCTCTTCGTCGGGATCCTCGTGCCCGCGCTCGCGTTTCTGGAGATGAATCGAGAGGCGCGCGGGCTGCTGCTCGGCGCGGCGATTGCGACGACGGTCGGAGCGATCGACGACTTCCGCGGGCTGGCGTGGTGGCAGAAGCTCGGGGGCCAGGTGACTGCGGCCGCGGTGCCGGCGGCGTTCGGGATCTACATCGACCGCTTCAACTTCCCGCTCCTGGCCGATCCCTACATCGAGCTGCCGACGTGGCTCGGCGTCGGCGCCACGATCGTCTGGGTCGTCGCGCTGATGAACATGGTCAACTTCCTCGACGGGATGGACGGGCTGGCGGCCGGCGTCTGCGGGATCGCCGGATTCACGTTTGCGGTGATCGCGCTCTCGCTCGGCAAGCCCACCGCCGCTGTTTTTTCCGCCATTGTCGCGGGGGCGTGCTTCGGCTTCCTGCGCCACAACTTCTTCCCCGCGCGGATCTTCATGGGCGACTCGGGAGCGCTGCTGCTGGGGTATGCGCTCGCGACGATCGCGATCCAGGGGCTGCTGAAAACGGCGTCGACCGTCGTGCTGTTCTTCCCGCTCGTCATGCTCGCGATCCCGATCCTCGACACGACGTTCGTCCTGGCACGAAGGATCAAGCACGGCCAGAAGCTCTATGCGGCCGATCAGTCGCATCTGCACTTTCGCTTCCTGCGGCGCGGCTTCTCACAGCGTCGCGCGGCGCTGACGATGTACGCCTGGTGCGTGACGCTGGCAGGTGCAGCGTTCGCGACGCGCTTCGTCCCGTTCCGCGAAGGCGGCGAGTGGCACCTCTGGCCGACGCTCCTGGCGGCGGCGATCGGCCTCGTCGCGGTCGCCTTCTCGATCTACGTCGTCTACGTGCTCGAGATCGTCAAGCTCACGACGCGACGCGGCCGTAGGCGTGAAGAAGCCGAGCGGGAACAGCGAACCGCGTAGTCCATTCGAGGCGTGCCCCGGTGCCAGGCACCAGGGCACGCCTTACGTGGACGCGTCGCGGATGAACGCTTCCAGCAGCGCGTTGAACGGCTCGCCGAGGCGGGGGATCGAGTGGCCCGCGCCCGGGAGTACCGCCCGCTGCGCGCTCAGGCGGCGCTCGAGGACGTCACAGACCGCGTCGAAGGCCGCGTTGTGGCCGCCGGAGACGACGAGCTTCGGGAACGGCGCCGCCGCGAGCTCGTCGAGCGGGATCGCGGCCTCGTCCGGAAGGCGCTCCGCGATCGCCGCGCGCGTCCCGGCCTCGATCTCCGGTGGGAGGGGGTCTCGTAGGTTGAGCGTCGAGCCGACGAGCGGGAGGAAGAACTCGAGATACGCGCGCGGATCCTGCGGCGCTCCCGCCTCGAAGTGGGCGAGGAACTCCTCGACCGCGGGATGCCCGCGCGCGACGTCGAAGGCGGGCGGCTCACTGACGGTCAGCGAGGCGAGCGGCGCCTCCGCCGCCGCGAGCAGCGAGACGACGGCGCCGTAGGAATGGGCGACGAGGTGGTCGCCGGGCTCGAGCAGCGCGGCGAGCTCCTTCGCCTGCACCTCGAAGTCGATCTCGTCGAGCGGCGGGTTCGGCGGGTAGCCGGACCGAATCGGGACGACGAGCTCGAAGCGGTCGGCGAGCGGCTTCTGCGCGTTCCAGGTGAGCCATCCGGGCGCGACCGAGCCGTGCACGAGTACGAGCCGCGGACCCGACCCGAGACGCTCGACATGCATCGCACAATCCTAAGCGGAAACCCGCTTGCGGAGCGGGTTTTCGCTGTTACGAGCTTTGGTATGCTCGCCTCGAGTGGTTGAACCCGCCCGCCCGTCTCTTCAGCTCGCCGGCGCAGGTGGAACCCTGATCGGGACGACGGCGGCGTGCGGCATCGCCGGCACGGTCGTCGGCTGGGCGCTCGGCTCCTGGCCCCTCGGACTCATGGTCGGCCTCGTGATCGGGATCCCCGTCGGGATCTTCGCGGTCTACCGGCGCTACCGGGAGGCGATGTGAGGCTCGCGATCTTCGAGACGCCTCGGCCCGCTCCTGGACGCCTGCTGCCCGCGATCGCGGCGGCAGGCCTGTTCGCGCTTGCGCTGCCGGTTTTCCTGGTCGCCGACCTGCCGCTCGGCGGCTGGGTCCTCGCGGTCGTGCTCTGGCTCGCCGCCCAGGGCCTCTCCCTCCTGCTGGCGCGGCTCGGCCTGGGCGCGGATAAGCTCGCGGCCTCGGGCGTGGTGGGGATCGGGATGACTTTGCGCTCGGTCGCGGTCGGCGTCGTGCTGATCGCGGTCGTCGCGTCTGACGCACGGCTCGGCCTCTCGGCCGCGGTCCTGTACGCGCTCGCATACACGCTCGAGCTCGGCGTCTCGCTCGCGACCTACTTCGGGCAGGAGTCGACGCGGTGAAGCTGCTTCTCCTGAACGCGCTGACGCTCGCCTCGGAGGCGCCTGCGGGCGCGCAGGAGGAGTTCGACCCGTCGCACGAGTTCGAGCTCCCTGCCTGGGTGTCGATCCACATCGGCCCGCTCGACATGTCGATCAACAAGGCGGTCGTCTACCTCTGGCTCGCGAGTCTGCTGACGATGGCGATCGGAATCCTGTTCATGCGCGTCCGCCTCCGCCTGACGCCGGATCGTCGTCAGACGATCGGCGAGCAGATCTACGACATCGCACAGACCCAGATCGCCGAGCAGGGTCTCCCGACGAAGGCGATCGGCCGCTGGTTCCCGTACGTCGCGTCTCTCTTCCTCTTCATCTGGACGATCAACTTCATCGGCTTCATACCGCTGCCGATCACCGGCGAGCGGTTCGAGCTCTTCGGCGTCGAGCTCCCGGTCTGGGGGATCTACGCGGCGACCTCTTCGATCTCCGTCACGCTCGCGCTCGCGCTGATGACGTGGATGTTCACGCACATCGAGGGCATCCGCGCGAACGGGCCTGTCGGCTACTTCAAGAGCTGGATTCCCGAGGTGCCGAAGGGGTTGCTGCCGTTGCTCATTCCGCTCGAGGTCCTCGGGCAGTTCATGCGGCTTGTATCGCTCTCTGTTCGTCTCTTCGCCAACATGCTCGCGGGGCACTTGCTGATTCTGACGTTCATCGGGCTGATCTTCCTGACCTCGATCTGGGTCTTCCCCCTGTCCGTCATCTTCGGAAGCGCGTTCTACTTCTTCGAGGTCGCGATCGTCGTCTCGATTCAGGCGTTCATCTTCGCCGTCCTGTCAGCCATCTACATCGGCTCGGCCATCGAGCCGGAGCACTAAGGAGAGAAATGTCCAACCTCGTTCTTGCCGCCACCGAGGGGAACGTCGTCGACCTCGGCAAGGCGATCGCACTCGCGCTCGGGATCGGGCTCGGCTCGCTCGGCGCGGGTATCGGCATCGGCAACATCTTCGGCTCGATGATCCAGTCGGTCGCACGCCAGCCCGAGCTCCGTGGTGAGCTGACCGGGATCATGTGGCTCGGCTTCGCCCTCACCGAGGCCGTTGTGTTCTACGGCCTGATCGGTGGCCTGCTCGCCTTCGTGCTCGTCTGACCCGATGCTGCCGATCGCCGCCAACACCCTGATCCAGCCCATCCCGGGCCTGATGATCTGGACGCTGATCTGCTTCTTCATCACCTTCTTCGTCCTGCGGAAGTTCGCGTTCGGGCCGATCCAGCAGATCATCGACCAGCGCCGCGAGCGGATCGCTGAGGCGCTTCGCGAAGCCGACAAGGCCCGCGACGAGGCGCGCAGGCTCCTCGAGGAGCACAAGAGCCTGATGCAGCAGGCGCGCAGCCAGGCCGAGGAGATCCTCACGGAGGCGCGGCGCGTCGCCGAGTCGCAGCGCGAGCGCGTGCGCAAGGAAACCGAGGAGGACCGGCAGCGGCGGCTCGAGGAGACCAAGCGCCAGATCGAGGCGGAGACGCAGCGCGCGCTCGGCGAGATCAGGCGCGCCGTCGCCGAGCTCGCGCTCGTCGCGGCCGAGCGGGTCACCCGCGGCGCGCTCGACCCGAAGGCGCACCGCACGCTGATCGACGACGCGATCAAGGAGCTCGACTTCTCGAAGCTCGAGAAAGAGCCGGTCTGATGGCCGTCGCGTACCGCATCTACGCCCGCGCGCTCTTCGACGCCGCGAAAGAGGAGAAGCGCCTCTCGCAGGTGCACGAGGAGCTCGGCGACTTCGTGGAGGCGACGCGGCAGGTGCCCGAGTTGCGAGCGCTGCTCGAGAACCCGGAGATCGACCACCGGACGAAGCAGGCGGCGCTCGGCGAGCTGCTCGCGGGCGGCGAGGAGATCGTCCGCAACTTTCTCCTCCTGCTGATCGAGAAGGGGCGCGCGGCCCAGCTCGAGGAGATCACGCGCGAGTTCGAGGCGCTCGTCGCCGCCGAGGAGAAGCGGCTCGCGGTCGACCTGACGACCGCGTACGAGCTCTCCGACGACGACGCGAAGGAGATCCTCGCGCAGATCGAGAAGCAGTCGGGCCGCCAGGTCGAGGCGACCCGCAAGGTCGACCCCGACCTGATCGGCGGCTTCGTCCTGCGAGCCGGCTCGATGCTCGTCGACGCGAGTGTGCGCGGAAGACTTGAACGCCTACGACAAGACCTGAAGAGGAGCTGACACCGTTGAAGCTACGCCCCGAAGAGATCACCTCGATCCTGAAGCAGCGGATCGAGCAGTACGACGTCCAGACCGATCTCTCCGAGGTCGGCACGGTCCTGCAGGTCGGTGACGGCATCGCGCGCGTCCACGGCCTCGACAACTGCGTCGCGCTCGAGATGCTCGACTTCGAACACGGTGTGACGGGCTTCGCGTTCAACCTCGAGGAGGACAACGTCGGCGCCGCGCTCGTCGGCGAGTGGGAGCAGGTCGCCGAGGGCCAGCCGGTGCGGCGCACGGGCAACGTCGCGTCGGTCCCCGTCGGCGAGGCGCTCCTCGGCCGGGTGGTCGACCCGCTCGGCAACCCGCTCGACGGCCTCGGCCCGATCGAGACCACGGAACGCCGGCCGCTCGAGTTCAAGGCGCCGGGCGTCGTCGACCGCCAGCCGGTCAAGGAGCCGGTCCAGACGGGGATCAAGGCGATCGACTCGATGATCCCGATCGGCCGCGGCCAGCGCGAGCTGA
>JBDTVA010000119.1:0-5151 GCA_040007455.1 Actinomycetota bacterium
TCATGAACGACTTCATCAACTCGCTCCGCGACAAGCGGATCGAGGGCTTCAAGCAGCGCTACCGCGCCTACGACCTCCTGCTCGTCGACGACGTGCAGTTCTTCGAGCACAAGGAGCGGATTCAGGAGGAGTTCTTCCACACGTTCAACTCGCTCTACGAGGCCGGCAGCCAGATCGTGATGTCCTCCGACCGCCCCCCGCGCGAGATCTCGACGCTCGAGGAGCGGCTGCGGTCGCGCTTCGAGTGGGGGCTGATCACGGACATCCAGCCGCCCGACCTCGAGACCCGGATCGCGATCCTCCGTAAGAAGGTCAAGACCGACGGGATCCACGTGCCAGACCCACAGGTGCTCACTTTCGTCGCAAGCCGGATCGAGTCGAACATCCGCGAGCTCGAGGGTGCGCTCACCCGCGTGGTCGCTTTCTCGTCCCTGACCGGCCGACCGATGACGGTCGAGCTCTCACAGGAGGTCCTGAAGGACGTCTTCCCGCAGGGCGAGGCCGCCGAGGTCTCGATTCGCCGCATCCAGGAGACGGTCTCCGAACGCTTCAACCTCTCGCTGAGCGAGCTCACCAGCGAGAAGCGCTCGCAAAACATCGTCTATCCGCGCCAGGTAGCGATGTACCTCTCGCGCGAGCTGACGGACTCCTCGCTGCCGAAGATCGGCAAGGAATTCGGGGGTCGCGACCACACGACGGTGATCCACGCGACGTCCAAGATCGCCCGCTTGATCAGGGAGGACAGGTCTGTGTACAACCTCGTCCAAGAACTCACAGCTCGGGTCAAACAGGTCCGATAACGACGATGCCTGTGCACAACCCTCTTTCGTCCCCAGGTCCTCTCCCGGGCGCAACGCGGTCCCCAGAGCCGAGGGAGACCAACGTCCCCGGTCCCCACACCCCCTACTACTACTTCTAGAATCTTTTAAAGAATGAAAGACATAGAAGTAGTAGCCATCGGGTCGGGGATGAAACTCACATGTTCGCGAGACGAGCTCTCACAGAAGCTCGCTGTGGTCGCACGTGCGGTGTCGGCGAGGACGACGGTGCTCGTGCTCGGCGGGATCTTGCTTCGCGCGGAGAACGGCGAGCTTCAACTCGCGGCGACCGACATGGAGCTCTCGCTGCGAACGTCGCTCGAAGCGCAGGTGGACGGCGACGGAGCAGTCGTCGTACCCGGGAAGATGCTGGTCGATCTCATCCGCCTGCTTCCCGACGAGGACGTTCAGATCGAGCATCGCGCCGAGGAGGGCGTCGTTCGCGTCGACTCCGGCTCGTACAGCTCGCGTCTGCACACGCACAACGTCGAAGACTTCCCGCGCCTCCCCGACGTCGAGTCGATCGGGACGTTCAGCGTCGACAGGGAAGCGCTACTCGACACGGTCGGGCGGGTTTCGCGCTCCGCGTCGCGTGACGAATCGCGTCCGGTGCTCACGGGGATCCTCGCGCGGTTCGAACCCGGCAAGCTCGTAATGGCCGCAACCGACTCATACCGGCTCTCGGTCAAGGAGACGCCGATGGAGGGCGATGCGCCGGAGCTGGAGGCGATCATTCCGGCACGTGCGCTGACGGAGGTGACGCGCATCGCGGCCGGCGCCGATTCGCTCGAGCTCGGCGTCCACGAGAACCAGGTCGTCTTCGTCGCGGACGGGGTCACGCTGACCACACGCCGCATCGAAGGGCAGTTTCCGAACTATCGCCAGCTGATCCCCGAAGCGTTCGAGCACACGGTCGCGCTTCCGCGAGCCGAGGCAATCGAGGTCGTCCGCAGGGTTGGCGTGATGGCGCAGCGCAACTCGCCGCTTCGGCTTCGCTTTGCCGAGGGCGAGCTGACCGTCTCGGCGCAGACGCAGGACGTGGGCGAGGCGCGAGAGTCGATGCCCGCACCGTTCACCGGCGAGCCGCTGGAGATCGGCTTCAACGCGGAGTACCTCCGCGACGGCTTCGAGTCGGTCGGCGGCGAGGAGCTCCTGGTGAAGCTGATCAGCCCCTTGCGGCCCGCCGTCCTCCAGGGCGAGAACGAAGACTTCACGTACCTCGTGATGCCGATCAGGCTTCCCACGACCTGATCGTCGAGACGGTCGCGCTCCGGAACATCCGCTCGTACGCGACGCTCGAGCTCGAGTTGTCGCAGGGGCTCGTGCTCGTTGTCGGGCCGAACGGTGCGGGGAAGACGAACCTGCTGGAGTCGTTGCACGTCGGGACGCAGGGGTTCTCACCGCGCACGCGGAACGACGCGCAGCTCGTGCGGTTCGGCGAGGCCGTGGGGCGCGTGTCGCTCCGCGGACGCCGTGCCGGGACGCCGCTCGAGCTCGACGTCATGCTCGAGCCGGGGAAGGGCAAGCGCGCCAAGCTGAACGGAGGACCGTTGCGCGCCGCCGAGTTGCTGCGAGCGGAGGTGTCCACGCTCGTTTTCACGCCGGACCGACTGGGGATCGTGAAGGGCGCGCCCGCGGTGCGCCGCGCGTACTTCGACCGCGCGCTCGGGCGGCTGTTTCCCGCACGCGCCGGGTTGTCCGCGGAGTACGGCGCCGTCGTCGGCCAGCGCAACGCCGCGCTGCGGCGGGTCGCGAACGGTCTTTCGTCGCGCGACGCGGTCGATCCATGGACAGACCAGGTCGCTGCGCTCGGGACCGAGCTGGCCGCTGCCCGCCGGCACGCCCTCGAGTTGCTGTCGCCTGCGTTCGCGCGACTGACAGGTGCGTTCGGGCTCGAGCCGGGACGGCTTGCGTACGAGGGTGGGCCTGTCTCCCGCGAGCAGTTGGACGAGCGACTTGCGCGGGACCTCGAGCGGGGCACGACGAGCCTTGGCCCGCACCTCGCCGACGTCGCGGTGCTCGCCGGGGAGCGCGACCTTCGGACGTACGGCTCCCAGGGCGAGCAGCGTCTCGCGGTGCTCTCGCTCCTGCTCGCCGAGGCCGAGATCCTGCTCGAGCGCGGCGGTGTCCCTCCGCTGCTGCTGCTCGACGACGTGCTCTCCGAGCTCGACCCCGAGCGCCGGGCGACGCTGGCGCGCGTCCTGCCGGAGGGCGGCCAGACGCTCATCACCTCGACCACCGCAGGCGCGCTCCCGCTTGCGCCCGACCAGCTGCTCGAGGTCGCTCCGGGGACGGTGCGTGCGGCGTGAGGAAGATCGCCTCGGACGTCGCGAGCGAGCTCGGCCGGTTCGGGCCGGCAGCGGGCATGGTTCGAATCGTCGAGGCGTGGCCCGGCGCCGTCGGCGCGACGATCGCGCGCAATGCTTGGCCGGCGCGGATCGCCCGAGACGGCACGCTGCACGTTGCGACGAGCTCCGCCTCCTGGGCGTTCGAGCTCGCGCAGCTGGAGGCGGACGTGCTGAAGCGTTTGCGCGCGGCGACGGGGAAGGACGCGCCGGCGAAGCTGCGCTTCGCGGTCGGCAAGCTCCCCGAACTCGGCCAAGAGGACGACGACCGCGGCGATCGGATCGCGCCGACGCCCGGTCCCGAGGAGCTGCGAAAGGCCGAAGAGCTCGCCGCCGGAATCGGCGACGAGGAACTGCGGAAAGTGGTCGCAAGAGCGGCCGCGCAGAGCCTCGCCAGGAGCGGAGACGGCCGTGCGTTCTGATACACTTTGACCACCCGGTAAGGCCGCGATTTGCAGGCCTTTTTTGGTCATGACCCAGGCTAGCTACACCGCAAAGGACATCACCGTGCTCGAAGGTCTCGAGCCGGTCCGCCTGCGCCCCGGGATGTACGTCGGCTCGACGGGCTCGCGTGGCCTCCACCACCTCGTCTACGAGGTCGTCGACAACGCCGTCGACGAGGCGCTCGGGGGTCACAACGACATGGTCGAGGTCACGATCCACCCTGACAACTCGGTCACGGTCGTCGATGAAGGCCGCGGCATTCCCGTGGGCATCGTCGAGGGCACCGGCCTGCCGGCGCTGACTGTCGTGCTGACGAAGCTGCACTCCGGGGGCAAGTTCGGGGGCGACGGATACAAGGTTTCGGGTGGCCTGCACGGCGTCGGGGTCTCGGTCGTGAACGCGCTCTCCGAGTGGCTGATCGCCGATGTGCACCGCGACGGGACGATCTACCGCCAGGAGTTCGAGCGAGGCGAGCCGAAGGCTGAGATGAAGAAGATCGGCCCGACGAACCGCACCGGCACGACGATCAGCTTCCTCCCCGACAAGGAGGTCTTCGAGGAGGTCGACTTCGCCGCGGACACGTTGACGCAGCGGCTGCGCGAGACGGCATTCCTGACGCGTGGGCTGCGCATCAAGCTCGTCGACGAGCGCGCCGAAGGGACGACGGTTGAGTTCCACTACGAGGGCGGGATCCGCGACTTCGTCGAGTACGTGAACGCCGCGAAGGACCCGGTGCACAAGCGGATCGTCTACTTCGAGGGTGAGAGCGACCAGGGTGCAGTTGAGGTCGCGATGCAGTGGAACTCTTCGTACCAGGACTCCGTCTACACGTTCGCCAACAACATCAACACGCACGAGGGTGGCACGCACCTCTCGGGCTTCAAGGCTGCGCTGACCGGAACGCTCAACCGCGTTGCGCGCCAGATGGTGCTGCTCAAGGAGAAGGAAGAGAACCTCGACGGCGAGGACGTCCGCGAGGGGCTGGCCGCGGTGATCTCGGTCAAGCTGCGCGACCCGCAATTCGAGGGGCAGACGAAGACGAAGCTCGGCAACCCGGGAATCCGTGGTCTCGTCGAGCAGACGGTGAACGAGAAGCTCGCGCAGTTCTTCGAGGAGAACCCGACCGAGGCACGCCAGGTGATCACGAAGGCGATCCAGGCCTCGCGCGCACGGCATGCGGCGCGCAAGGCGAGGGAGCTCACGCGCCGCAAGAGCGCGCTCGAGAGCTCGTCGCTGCCGGGCAAGCTCGCGGACTGCCAGATCAACGATCCCTCCGCCGCGGAGCTCTACCTCGTCGAGGGGAACTCGGCCGGCGGGTCAGCGGTCGACGCGCGAGACCGCCTCTTCCAGGCGATCCTGCCGCTGCGCGGCAAGGTGATCAACTCCGAGAAGAATCGGATCAACAAGGTGCTCTCGAACGCAGAGATCCAGGCGATCATCACGGCGATCGGCACCGGCATCGGCGAGGAGTTCGACCTCGAGAAGCTGCGCTACCACCGCGTGATCGTGATGACCGACGCCGACGTCGACGGCTCGCACATCCG
>JBDTVA010000120.1:0-5131 GCA_040007455.1 Actinomycetota bacterium
CGCCGGCAGCCTGGTAGAGATCGGCCGCCTTCATGATCCGCCGCGTTCTCGCAGCTGCGTCGCCTTCGGGCGTGAGCGCAGCCGCACGCTCGGCGAGCGCCGCTGCCGTCTCCGGCGCGCCGCGTGCATCCTGGCGATCAGCCGCCACCTCGAGCTCCATCGCGACCGCCTCGTCCGCAGTCGCGGCGCCGCGACCGAGGTGGAGCGCCCGCTCATCGGGATCGTCGATCACCGCTGCGAGCGATAGATGCACGCCGCGCCGCTCCTCGAGCGAGTGCATCTCGAGAAGTGTCGATGCAAGCAGGGGATGCGAGAACCACAGGCTCCCGGAGCGCTGGTCGACGATCCCTGCGGCACGAAGCCCGAGGATGCCGGAGTCGTTCTCGGCGCCGGTCACGCGCGGCTCGAAGCGCCCGAGAATCGCAGCAGCGAGCCCCGCGGCACGGGCCTCGTCGGAGACGCGCGCGATGCGAGCGCGAAGTGCCACGGCAAGGCTCTCGGGCACCCGCGTCTCCGAATCTCCCGAGACGGCGAGCTCGAGGGCGTAGTACGGGCTACCAGCGGACAACTGCGTTATCCGCGCGAGTTGCGGAGGTGTCAGCGAATGGCCTGTTCGCTCGAAGACGAGCTGCGCGAGATGCCTCTTCGGCAGACCCCGGATCTCAATGCGCTCCAGCGCGCTCCCGGTTCGGTCGGCGAGACGCGTCAGCTCGAGGTCGAATCCCACCCGTACCGTCGCGATGAGACCCACCGGCGCCGCATCGAGACGACGGAACGCGAACGTGAGCGCCCGCAGGCTGGGCGCATCCACCCACTGGAGGTCGTCGACGGCGACCACCAGCGGCGAGGAGGCCGCGAGCAGGCGAAGCACGCCCAGCGTGCCGAGAGCGACTGCGAGCGGATCGACCGTCATCGTCGTGTCACTCCGACGAAGCGCTTGTTCGAGCGCAGCACGTTGAACCCCGGGCAGCTCGGCGAACATCGCGTGCTCGACCGGCGCCAGGAGATCCGTGAGGACCGCGAAGGCAAGCTCTACCTCGGCTTCGGACGGTCGCGCGACGAGAATGCCGAAGTCGCGTCGGAGAGCCTCCTCGACGACCGCCCACCAGATCGTCGTCTTCCCCATGCCGGGCTCGCCTACGAGGAGCAGCCCGCACGAGTGCCCCGCCGCCTCCGCGAGGAAGCCCTTCGCCTCGGCGATCTCCCGGTCGCGACCGACTACCACGCTGCTCATCCGCGGATCCTGATCGATCGGAGCGCGAAAGTGTAGGGATTCCCCGGCTGCGATTGGACGCGCGAGAGCCCTAGCCTAGGTGTGATGTGAGTGCAGAGCGCTTCTTCGATGATCTTGCGCGGACTCTCGCGGCGTCGGTGCCGCGACGCCGCGCCCTACGACTTGCAGCAGGCGTGCTCGTTGGCGTAGCCGTACCGGGCATCTCAGCCAGCAGCGCACGTGCAAGCACCAGCCGGATCGGCGCCCCGGGCCAGATCACATGCAAGCCGACCGAGAGGCGATGTGCGTGTCCGTCGACGATCGCCGGACTCGAAGCCGTTACGTGCTGCCCGACGAACGTTCCATACGTGAGCTACAAGTGCCAATGTTTCAGCGGCGCAAACGCCCGCGCGCAGTGCACGCAGTTCCGGACGTGCCCCGAGGAGAGATCACACTGCGGAGCGTGCTGCCCTCCGGGCCAGGTGTGCAACACGCTGTTGGAGAAGTGCGAGTGCAAGAAGCTCTGCGGCGGCGTGTGCTGCAAGGCGAATCAGACGTGCAAGCAGGGCAAGTGCTGCCCGAATCCTCGAGCGTGTGGGTCGACCTGCTGTCCAGCCAACACGAAGTGCGCGTTCTCGAAGGGCAAGCGAACGTGCTGCCCGAGCAGTCGCACTGTCACGCAGACTGACAAGAAGGGTCGGACATACCGTTTTTGCTGCCCGGAGGGCACCGACCGCGTCAGAAGCGACTTCCCTCGTGACAGCCAGGGCTGCTGCCCACCCGGCAACCGAAAGTGCTGCACCGCGTCGAAGCCGCCTGATGACCCTGACCTCGCCGAGCTCCAAATCCTCGGCCACTTCTGTGTTCACGGGAAGGACATGAAGCTTTAATGGCTTGCCGGTTGCTGTCCGCCTCGTGACAACCTCGAAAACGTGGTGAGCTGCGCGAGTCTGGGGCGGATCCGCGTGATCGGAGCATGTGTAAAGCCGTGACGACGAGCAGATCTGACCCATGACGACGCCCGCCGCAACCGTGGTCTCGGCGGCGGCGCTTGCCGCTGTCTTAGCTACCGCCGGAATTGCGAAACTCTTCGACCCTGTCGGCTCACGCGAAGCGTCGAAAGCGTTTGGCATCCCACAGCGATTCGCCGGAACAGTCGCTCGCTGCCTCCCGATCGTCGAGCTCACCGTGGCCGTACTTCTCCTTCCGACGGCTACGCGCTGGTGGGCCGCGCTCGCAGCGCTCGCGCTCCTGTTGGCCTTCTGCGCCGCCATCGGGCGCGCAATGGCGCGCGGTGAGGCTCCCGAGTGTCACTGCTTCGGGCAACTGCACTCGGCCCCGGCGGGATGGCGCACGCTTGCGCGGAACGGCGTGCTCGCGGCGATGGCGGCGTTCGTCGTCGCCGCCGGTCGCGAGGACGCCGGGCCGAGCCTCGTCGCGTGGACGTCGCGGCTCGACCGTGTCGAATGGCTCGTCCTCGCTCTGGCCGTCGCGCTCGTCGCCACAGTCGCCG
This sequence comes from Actinomycetota bacterium, assembly GCA_040007455.1. Classification (GTDB taxonomy): domain Bacteria; phylum Actinomycetota; class Thermoleophilia; order Gaiellales; family Gaiellaceae; genus JACCTU01. The sequence goes on from JBDTVA010000120.1 coordinate 2,727, forward strand.
TCGGCAACTACATGGTGCTGCACGTGTTGCGGAACTACGGCCGCGTGCTCATGCGGCTCGACGCGGTCGAGGAGCGCCTCCGGGCAGCGGGCTTCGACCTCGAGGAGCCGGACGACGTTCCGGAGCTTGGGCTCGCACCCGGGACGACCGCGCCCGACTTCCAGCTGTCATCGACGGACGGCCAACTCGTCGGCCTCGCAGATCTCACCGCGGCGGCCGGGATTCCCGTTCTCCTTCTCTTCACGAGCCCGACGTGCGGACCGTGCTCCGTGCTCATGCCGACCGTCGCGGAGTGGCAACGAGAACATGCGGACGAGCTCACGATCGCGCTCCTGAGCGCCGGCGACGTCGACGCAGTTCGGGCGGAGGCGGCTGAGCATGCCCTCGCGAACGTCCTCCTCGACACCGATCTCGCGACCTACGAAGCATATGAGGCGAACGGGACGCCAAGCGCGGTGCTGATCGGCGACGACGGCACGATCGCGGCGTGGCTCGCGGCGGGCAACGACTGGATCGAAACGCTCGTGCACCAGGCGCTCTCCGGGGCCGGCACGACACCTGGTCTCCCAGTCGGCGCAGAGCTTCCGTCCTTGCGACTCTCGCGGCTCGACGGCGGCGAAGTCGAGCTCGCGAGCGTCATCGAGCGCGAGACGGCGCTCGTCTTCTGGAACCCCGGCTGCGGGTACTGCCGTTCACTCCACGAGGACATCCTGGCCTGGGAGGCGTCGCCACCCGACGGCGCGCCGGCACTCGTCGTCGTCTCAGCTGGCGAGGCCGTCGGGGTCATGGCCGAGGGTTTTGCGAGTGAGGTGCTGCTCGATCCGGAATGGACGGTCTCGGGTGCGCTCGGCGCAGACGGCACGCCCATGGCCGTTCTCGTCTCGGCCGACGGGCGCATCGCTTCGCCGGTTGCCGGGGGCGGGCCTGCGGTGCTCGACCTGCTCGGCGCGGGAGTGATGTCCGCCGCCCGCTGACGACACTGCCGTATCTGTTCCTAACTTGTTACACATAGGTGCTACATTCGTGCGACTATGGAGCACGTGAGCGTCCGCGACCTGCGTTAGCACTTAAGTCGATATCTACGCCGGGTCGAGGCGGGAGAGCGACTCGTCGTCACAGAGAGAAGGCGGCCGGTCGCGATGCTCGGCCCTTTGCCCGAGGAGGAGGACGTCCTCGAGTACTTGATCGCAATCGGCGAAGCAACGCGAGCCGAAGGCGACCTGCTCGACCTACCGCCACCACGGCGAAGTCCGGGGCCGCCGATGTCGGAGATTCTCGACGACCTCCGTGCCGACCGGATCTGACCTCGCCTACCTCGATGCGTCAGCCATCGTGAAGCTGATCGTCGATGAAGACGAGTCACAGGCACTGCGCGACGCGCTCGGCATTTGGCCACGCCGCGCAACGAGCCAAATCGCGGTCGTCGAGGTCATCCGGGCGGTCCGACGCCGAGATCCGGGGGCCGAACCTCTGGCGCGCACCGTGCTCAGCAACATGTCGCTGCTTGCCGTGGGAGCGCGCGCGGTCGCGAGCGCGTCAGTCGTCGAGCCTCCTACCTTGCGCTCGATGGACGCACTCCATGTCGCAACCGCTCTTCGACTCGGGCGCACCCTCGCGGCTTTCGTCAGCTACGAGACCCGACAGGTCGAAGCAGCGGAGGCGTTGCGCCTACCGACGGCCTCCCCGCGCTGACGGCTAGTCAAATCCGGTCGGGAACGACGCCGAGCGCGTCGAACGCCTGCTGGGCAGCCTCCTGCTCAGCGGCTTTCTTCGTCGAGCCGCGGCCTATGCCGAGTTGCACTCCCGCGACGTGCGCAGCACAGACGAACTGCCGGTCGTGCGCCGGGCCATCGACCTCGAGCACGGTGTAGTGCACCTGACGCCCCGATCGCGCGAGGCCCTCCTGAAGCTCGGTCTTGTAGTCCACATGGGTCGAGCGGGCGTACTCGATCCTTTCCGAGAACGCCTCGACGACCGCGGGCTCAATGCGTGCAAACCCGTGCTCGAGATAGACGGCCGCACTCGCGGCCTCGAGCACCGCCGCAAGCACGTTGCGACTTCGCGAGATCCGCTGGAGCTCGTCGGGTGACACTTCTCCGGCGAAGTCGAGAAGACGCTCGCCGAGCGACAGTTCTTTCGCCACACCCGCGCAGCTCTGGCGGGAGACGACATGTGCACGGATCTTGGCCAGCCGACCTTCCGAGGCATCCGGAAAGCGGTCGAACACCGCCCGCGCGATCGCGAGCTCGAGCACGCTGTCGCCGAGGAACTCGAGCCGCTCGTACGACGCCGCACGGTCCTCCGCCCACGATGCATGGGTGAAGACCTGCTGGAGCCGAGCGACCGGAAGCTCGTCGATCAAGCGGCCGAGCTCGTCCGGCCCGGCTTCGTGACGCTTAGCCTTG
>JBDTVA010000121.1:0-5106 GCA_040007455.1 Actinomycetota bacterium
AGATCGTCCTCTCGGTGCTCGCGGACGCTGCCTTCATCGAGGCCGAGCTGGGGAGGCTCGAGTCGGCGCGAAGCAGTGCCTTGGAGTGCCTGAGCGGCGAGAACGTCCTCCCGTACGTAAGACTTCTGGCCCTGGTCGCGAGCGAGCTCGGCCTCGAGCGGGAGCTGCGGGCGATTGCAGCAGAGGCGCCCGCCGAGGATCGCTCGGCGCCGCCGCTGCGCGCGCTGCTCGAGGGCGAGTTCGTGGCAGCCGCCGATGCGTGGGGTGCGATGGAGATGTTACCGCTCGAGGCGCACGCCCGGCTCCGCGCGGCCGAGCGGTTCCGCGCCGAGGGTCGGCACCCGGAGGCCGACGAGCAGCTCGAGCGTGCGTTGGCCTTCTGGCGCTCGGTCGGCGCGACCCGCTACGTGCGCCGCGGCGAGGCGCTGCTCGCGGCGTCGGCATGAGCGGCGGTGAAGTCGTCAACGCCGCTGCGAGGTCCAGTCGCCAGAACGGGAAGCGCCCGCCGCGGGGCGGGCGCTTCTCCGAAACGGTTTTGGTGTCGCTCAGGCGGTGGCGATGTCGCCCGAGAACTCCTCCTTGAGCATCGTGCCCGCACCCTTGCCCTTGTCCTGCCAGTGGCGGTAGCGAAGCGGCGGATTCGACTTCGCCGACGCCGTGTAGTTGAAGTTGAACTTGCAGTCCTCGCTGTTCGTGAAGCACGAGAACTGAGCCCCCGACCCGAAGAACGTGGTGATGAAGACGTCGGTGAAGCCGCAGTCCAGCCCCGTGCAGGTGGCGTTCGGCTTGAACGTCCCGCCGGTCACCGTACCCCGGATGTAGCCGACGAGCTTCCCCTTGACGCCGGCCACGACCGTTGTCCCGTGCTTCCCGGTCGTGTCGCAAGAGCCTGGGCTCGGACCGCCGATCGTCGTGAACGCGCCCCTGTCGCGGCGGGTCAGCGTGTACGACCCGTCCTTGTTCTTCTTGACCTGGAACGTCCGCCGGACGACGTCGGTCGCCCAGGGCTGACCGCACGATCCGTTGTCGGTCGTCGTGACGTTGAAGGTGTACTTCCCGTGCTTCTTTGCCTTGTTCTCCTTGCCCGGATCGGCGACGCCGGTCGCGGCCAGTGAGAGCGCTGCCACGCTTGTGGCAATGAGTGCAATTAGCTTGCGCATGGTTGGATCGATCCCCCTTGGGATGGATGTCGCTACCAAGAGAGATCCCTGGGACGGCCCAAACCTTCGGCGTCCTTCCGAATCGCTTACAAGCTGCTAGAAGCGCAGCGCGTTCGACTCGAGCGCAGCGCTGTCGTACTGGCGGGCCGCGCGGAACGAAAGCGGCCGGACTGCGATCCCGACCGCGAAGAACGTCAGCAGCGCCGCGACGAGGTCCGTCCCGGAGTGGAGCGCCTCGGAGAGGAGCCCGAGGCTCCCCGTCGCGAGGCCGGTCGCCAGCTCGAGCACGATGAGCACTGCCGCCGCGAACACGGAGACGAGAGCGGTTCGGCGCTGGGGCGTCATACTCGCGAAGCATGAAGGTCTGCCCGAGCTGCGGGCGGGAGAACCCTGGGGACGCGGCGTTCTGCTCCGGCTGCGCGACCCCGCTCGGCGCTGCCGCGGCACCGCGCGAGGAGCGGAAGGTCGTCTCAATCCTCTTTTGCGACATCGTGGGCTTCACGGCGCAAGCGGAGCGACTCGATCCGGAGGACGTGCGCGCGACGCTCGCGCCGTACCATGCGCGGCTTCGCGAGGAACTCGAGCGTCGCGGCGGAACCGTCGAGAAGTTCATCGGCGACGCCGTCGTCGCTGTCTTCGGCGCGCCGACGGCGCACGAGGACGACCCGGAACGCGCAGTCCGCGCCGCGATCGCGATCCGCGACGCGCTCATGGAAGAAGGCGCGCTCCAGATACGGATCGCGGTCAACACGGGCGAGGCGCTCGTGCAGCTCGAGGCCCGCGCCGCACACGGAGAAGGCATTGTCGCCGGGGATGTCGTGAACACCGCTGCGCGGCTCCAGACCGCCGCGCCGGTCAACGGGATCCTCGTCGGCGAGCACACGTACCGCGCAACGCGGGACAAGATCGTCTACCGGCAGGCGGAGCCGGTGGAGGCGAAGGGAAAGGCCGAGCCGGTAGCCGTCTGGGAGGTGGTCGAAGCCCGGTCGCGCGTGGGCGTCGACGTGCGGCAGCGAAGCCGCGCGCCGCTCGTGGGGCGCGCGCTCGAGCTCCAGACGCTCGTGGACGCACTCCAGCGAGCCCGGCGCGAGGGAGCGCCGCAGCTCGTGACCGTGGTCGGGGTACCGGGGATCGGGAAGAGTCGGCTCGTCTACGAGCTCCTCCAGCACGTCGACCGTGAGGCCGAGATCGTCTCCTGGCGGCAAGGCCGCTCGCTCCCGTACGGCGAAGGCGGCAGCTTCTGGGCGCTCGGGGAGATGGTGAAGGCGCAAGCGGGCGTTCTCGAGTCCGACGGCGCGCCTGTCGCGGACGAGAAGCTCCGGGCGACGGTGGCGTCGCTTCTCATGGATCCCGAGGAGCAGGCGTGGACGTTGAGGCACCTGCGCCGCCTGATCGGCCTCGCGCCCGCAGAGGACGTCGGCGGAGAGCAGTCGGAGGTCTTCGGCGCGTGGCGGCGCTTCATCGAGTCGGTCGCGGAGGAGCGGCCTCTCGTGCTCGTCTTCGAGGATCTCCACTGGGCGGACGACCTGCTGCTCGACTTCGTCGACTACCTCGTGGAGTGGGCTGAGACCTCGCCGTTGCTCGTGCTCGGGACTGCGCGGCCGGAGCTGCTCGCGCGCCGTCCGAGCTGGGGCGGCGGGAAGCCGAACGTCCTGACGGTCTCGCTGTCCCCGCTGACCGACGGGGACACGTCGCGTCTGCTCCACGAGCTCCTCGCGACGGCTGTCATCGGCGCGGAACTGCAGACAGCGCTGCTCGAGCGAGCGGCCGGGAACCCCCTCTACGCGGAGGAGTTCGTGCGCTTGGCGATCGAGCGCGGCGGCCTCGACGACCTCGAGGTCCCCGAGTCGGTGCAGGGGATCATCGCCGCGCGCCTCGACTCGCTCGACCCCGAGCAGAAGGCGCTCCTGCAGGACGCGGCCGTCGTCGGCAAGGTCTTCTGGAGCGGTGCTCTCGCGGCGCTCGCAGGACGCGACCGGACGCAGGTGGAGGAGCTCTTGCACGCGGCCGCGCGCCGCGAGTTCGTCCGCCGCGAGCGCCGGAGCTCTGTCGAGGGCCACACGGAGTACGTGTTCACGCACGCGCTCGTCCGAGATGTCGCGTACGGGCAGATCCCACGGAGAGAGCGGGCCGACAAGCACCGACGTGCGGCGGAGTGGGTCGCTTCGCTCGGACGCCCAGACGACCACGCCGAGCTCCTGGCGCACCATTTCGCGAACGCACTCGAGTACGCGCAGGCCGTGGGAGAGACGGCCGAGGCGCTCGTCGAGGCTGCGCACACGGCGCTGCGCGCGGCCGGCGACCGGGCCTTCGGGCTGAACGCTTTCCTCGCCGCGCGCGAGTACTACCGGAGGGCGCTGGAGCTCTCGCAGGACGCGGAGCGGGCTCCGTTGCTGCTCCAACTCGGCCTGACCCACGACTTCAACGCCGACGAGCGTCTGGAGCTCGTGGAGGAGGCACTCGCGGCCGCGTTAGCGGCGGCCGATGTCGACACGGCCGCCCGGGCAGAGACGACGCTCAGCGAGGCGTGGTGGATCAGGGGCATCAACGAGAAGGCGTGGGAACACCTTCGACGTGCGCAGGAGCTCGTTGCTTCGTCCCCTCCCTCTCCCGCGACCGCACGCGTGCTTTCGGAGGTGGCGCGCTTCACAATGCTTGCTGACGACACGGTCGTTGCGCTCGACCTTGGCCGACAAGCCCTCGCGCTTGCCGAGGAGTTCGGCCTCGACGACGTCCGCGCCAACACGATGATCACGATCGGAACGGCGCGAGGGCTCGCGGGAGATGCCGGGGGAATCACGGACATCGAGCGGGCAATCGAGCTCGCCCTTCGCTTGAACCGGCTCGGCACCGCCACCCGCGGGTACATCAACATCACATCACTTACGACGTCGTTCGGTGACATGGAGCGGGCCTCCGACTATCTCGCGCAAGCCGAGCGCCTGCGTACGAACATGGTCGGCTTTCGCAACACGGCGTTGACCGGCGAGCGAGTGTCGATCGATGTGTCCCTCGGACGCTGGGACTCCGCACTGAGCCACGCCGAGACGTTCTTCGCCCACGGCGTCAGCGACTACCGAGAGTCCATGGTGCGTGGGAATCTGGCGTTCATCCACCTTGCTCGCGGCGAAGACAGGCAGGCGCTCGAGGAGGCGCGTCTGTGCGTCGAGCTGGGGCGGCAAGCGAAGGATCCGCAGGCGCTCGTCCCGGCTCTGGGCATGGGAGCGCTCGTCTGCGCCGAGCTCGGGGAGGGAAGTGAGGCGCGCGCGCTCCTCGAGGAGTCGCTGCTGCCCGCGAGCGCCATGTACCACGTCGCCGGGGCGTGGGCCGCGGTCCATCTCGACGCGTACCGAGAAGAGCTGGCAGCGCTCGCCGCCGACGCGACGCCCTGGGCAGAGGCGATCAGGGCCGTCCTCGCGCACGACTTCGCACGAGCGGCGGCGGTCTACGGTGCGGCCGGCGATGCCACGGACGCCGCGTACGCGCACCTCCTTGCAGGTGACCGCGCAGGCGGCGAGGCCGGAGCGGCGCAGCTCGCGGCCGCCCTGGAGTTCTTCAAGTCCGTCGGTGCGCGACGCTACGTCGCGCGCACGGAGGAACTGCTCCCGCGGTCCGCCTAGACCCGTTCGAGCGGCCAGATCACGGCGTCCTGGCGCTCGGCGTAGTGCAGGAGCGGCTCGCCGTCGAGCGTGATCGGCGACATCGTGTTCTCGCGGATCTCCGCCTCCGCTGCCTGGAGCGGCCACGGCGAATGGTGGATCTCTGCGCGGTAGAGGGCACCGGCGTCCTCGGTGTAGAGGCAGTAGCGCTCGGTCAAGAAGTGCTCGAGCGTGCCGGGCTCGGGTGGAGCGACCGGGCCGGCGGCGCGGTAGGAGAGGTCGAGCGACGCGCTGCCTCGACAGCCCACGGGCTGTCCGCGTCGAGGCTGAAGAACCAGATGCCCGGC
>JBDTVA010000122.1:0-5102 GCA_040007455.1 Actinomycetota bacterium
CACGGCCGGGGGACGTCGTCCTGCTCTCGCCCGCCTGCGCCAGCTACGACCAGTTTCGGGACTTCGAGGAGCGAGGAGACGAGTTCCGGCGCCTGGTGGAGGCGCTTTACTAGCTGCGCAAGTCGCGAATCCGCTCCCGCGGATCCGCGACGCGCGAAGACCCCTAAGAGCCCGTTTCGGAATGAGAGCTCGTCGCCGGGGTGCGATGGGTGGTGCGAGGCAAGGACGCAGGGAGCCCTCGTATCCAGTGGATACGGGGGCGACCGAGGACGCCGCATCGCGCCGCCCAGCGCGGCCCGGCGGCACCGCGGCTCATTTCGAAACGGGCTCTAAAGGCGGCCGCTTCGCGGCCGCTGCCGCAGCGAACTCATGTCCCGCCTCTCTAGGGCAGGCGTCGCACCCCTCGCGTCGAACTCGCGCGAGGGAGATGAAGAAGGCGCATCTGGAATGGCACGTGCTCTTGCTCGTGACGCTCGCGCTCGTCGCGTTCGGGCTCGTGATGGTCTACAGCGCGACCTCCGCGCCGGCTGCGCTCGGGGGCGGTGACCCGACGGGCTACCTGGCCCGCCAGGGCGTCTACGCGCTGATCGGCCTCTGCCTGCTCGCGGTTGCCGCCCGCACCGACTTCCGCATCTGGCGAAAGCTTGCGCCGCCGTTCCTCGTCGCGTCGTTCGCGTTGTGCGTCGCCGTGCTCGCGCTGGGCGACCCGATCAACGGCGCGCGCCGCTGGCTCGCCGTCGGCCCCGCCGTCTTCCAGCCGTCCGAGCTCGCGAAGCTCGCGCTCGCCATCTGGGCGTCGGCGTACCTCGCCCGCCGCCGCGCGCCGCAGACACTTGCCGAGCTCGCGAAGCCAATCGGCTTCGTCGCCGGCGTGTTCTGCGCGCTGATCCTGCTCGAGCCCGACCTCGGCACGGTGGTCGTCCTCGTTGTGATGCTCGGCGGGCTGCTGCTGGTCGCCGGAACGCCGGTCCGGCTGCTCGGCACCGCCGGCGCGATCGCAGCCGCCGTCGGCGGCGCCGCGATCTGGATCGAGCCCTACCGGCGCGCCCGGGTCCTGAGCTTCATGAATCCGTGGGACGACGCGCAGGGCGCCGGCTTCCAGTCGGTGCAGGCGCTGATCGGGCTCGGCTCGGGCGGCCTCTTCGGCAAGGGGCTCGGGCAGGGCGTCCAGAAGATCTTCTACCTCCCCGAGGCTCACACGGACATGATCTTCGCGATCGTCGGCGAGGAGCTCGGGCTGATCGGGTCGACCCTCGTGATCGCCGCGTACGGCGCCTTCGCCTACGCCGGGCTGCAGGTCGCGCTCCGCTGCGCGGATCCCTTCGGCAAGCGCCTGGCCGCCTCGCTCACGGCGCTCGTCTGCGGCCAGGCGGCGGTCAACCTCGCCGCGGTCCTGGGGCTCGCCCCGCTGACCGGAATTCCGCTCCCGTTCGTGTCCGCAGGGGGCTCGAGCCTCGTGGTGATGCTCACCGGCGTCGGCGTCCTCCTTAACATCGCTTCCAATGGAGGACGAAAGCTCGCTGCGGTGCCTGATCGCGGCCGGGGGGACGGCAGGCCACGTGCTGCCCGCGCTCGCGATAGCGGAAGCGCTCCGCGCGCGCGGAGTGGAGGTGACGTTCGCCGGGTCGCCGGAGCGCGTCGAGGCTCGGCTCGTCGCTGAGGCCGGCTACCCGTTCGACCCGTTCCGCGTCAGCGGGTTCCCGCGCCGGCCCGGGATGAGGCTGGTCAGCGCGGCGGCGCAGGCGGTGGTCGCGCCGTTCGCCTGCCGCGCAATCCTCGAGCGACGGCGCCCCGACGTCGTGCTCGGCGGGGGCGGTTACGTCGCGGGGCCGATGGTGCTCGCGGCGTGGACGAAGCGGATCCCTGCGGCGCTCACCGAGGCTGACGCGCATGTGGGGCTCGCCAACCGGCTCGCATCGCCATTCGCGCAGCGGGTCTTCCTGGCGTATCCGCGTGGGAAGGAGCGCGGCGTCGGACGACCGATCCCGTCGAGCTCTCGCGTCGTGCCGCGCGACGAGGCGCGTCGCGAGCTCGGGCTCCCACCGGAAGGACACGTGCTGCTCGTCGCCGGTGCGCTGGCCGGTGCTCGCTCGCTCAACGAGGCCGCGGTCGACGCGTTCGGCGAGCGCGGACCCGCGGTGCTGCACCTGACAGGCGAGCGCGACTTCGAGCTCGTGCGCTCACGCGTCTCCCGTGACGACTACGTCGTGCTCCCGTCGACGGACCGGTTCGGCGCGGCACTGGGCGCGGCCGACCTCGCGCTGGCGCGCGCCGGCGGATCCGTGTGGGAGCTCGCGGCCGCAGGGCTGCCGGCGGTGCTCGTCCCCTATCCGCACGCGACCGCCGACCACCAGACGCGAAACGCCGAGCACTTCGAACGCGCAGGCGGTGTGGTCGTCGTGCCGGACTCGGAGCTCGGGCGTGCGCCCGACGTCGTGCGCTCGCTGCTCGCGGACGAGGCGGAGCTCGCCGCCATGCGCGAAGCGATGCTGGGCGCCGCGCGCCCGGACGCGGCCGAGCAGATCGCGGAGGAGCTGGTGCAGCTTGCAGCGGCCGCTCGCCGGTAGGCGCCTCTGGTTCGTCGGGATCGGCGGTGCGGGGCTGTCGGGCTACGCGCTCCTCGCGCACGCGTGGGGGGCAGAGGTCGGCGGCTGGGACCGCGCCGAGACGCCGTACCTCGCGAACGTCCGAGCGGCCGGCATCGAGGTTTCGATCGCGCCGGAGCCCGTCGTACCGGACGGGTGGGAGGCGGTCGTCTCGTCCGCCTTCGACGTCCCCGGCAAGAGCCGCGCCGAGCTGGTCGCCGAGCTCGTCTCGCTCCAGCGGTCGATCGTCGTCGCCGGCGCGCACGGCAAGACCACGACGACGGCGATGATCGCGTTCGTGCTCGACCGGCTCGGGCTCGATCCGTCGTTCCTGATCGGCGGCGAGATCCCGCAGCTCGGCGGGAACGCGCGCGCGGGGGAGGGGTGGCTCGTCGTCGAAGGCGACGAGTCGGACCGGACGATCTCGTCGCTCAGGCCGGAGATCGCGGTCGTGCTCAACGTCGACCTCGATCATCACGCGACGTTCGGTTCGCTCGCGGAAGTGCGGGCGCTCTTCGACGCCTGGCTCCCGCACGTGCCGAACGTCGTGCGCGGCGAGGAGCTCGAGCCGGTGGCGTTCGAGCTCCAACTGCCGGGCGAGCACAACCGGCGCAACGCAGCCGCGGCGCTCGCCGCCCTCGAGCTCGCGGGCGTGGACCGCACCGCAGCCGAGCAGGCGCTGCGGGACTTCGCCGGCGTCGGCCGCCGCTTCGAGTTTCGGGGCGGCGACGCAGTGCGTGTCTACGACGACTACGCGCACAACCCGGCCAAGGTCGCCGCTGCGCTCGCCGCCGCACGCGAACTCGAGCCGGGCCGAGTGCTCGTCCTCTTCCAACCACACCTCTACTCGCGAACGCGGCATCTCGCGCACGACCTCGCGCGCGCGCTCGGCACCGCCGATGCCGTCGCGGTCACCGACGTGTACGCGGCGCGAGAAGAGCCCCTGGAGGGCGTGACGGGCAAGCTCGTCGTCGACGCCCTCGCGGGCGTCCGGCCGGTGATGCCGGTCGCGTGGACGCCGCAGCTCGAGGACGGCGTGCACTTCCTCGCTGGGCGCGCGCGGCGCGGCGACGTCGTGTTGACCCTGGGCGCAGGAGACGTCGACCGCGCGGCCGGCCTCCTCGTCGCGGAGCTCTCGTGAAGCTCGAGGAGGGCATCGCACTCGAGCGCTTCACGACGCTCGGCACCGGTGGGCCCGCTCGAGCGCTCGCGCGGCCGGAGAGCCTGGACGAGCTGCACGAGGCTCTCCGCTGGGCCGCGGAGCACGACGCCGGGGTGGCCACGGTCGGGCTCGGCTCGAACCTGCTCGTCGCCGACGAGGGGGTTGACGACCTCGTGCTGAAGCTCGGAGGCGCGCTCGCGAGGGTGGAGCTCGACGGCGAGCTCGTGCGTGCGGGGGGCGGCGCTGCGAACGCGGTCGTCCTGCACCGTGTGCGCGACGCGGGCCTTGGGGGCTTCGAGTTCGCGTGCGCGATCCCGGGCACGACCGGCGGCGGCGTCTGGATGAACGCAGGCGCGTACGGCGGCGACTTCGCGCACGTGCTCGAGCGGGCGCTCGTGGTCGACCTCGACGGCGCGCGCTGGCTGACGCCGAGCGAGCTCGGCCTGCGCTACCGGCATTCGGAGCTCCGTCACGGTCAGGTCGTCGCAGAGGTCGAGCTGCGGCTCGTCCCCCGCCCGGTCGAGGAGATCAAGGCGACGGTCGCCGAGCTCCAGGCGCAGCGCAAGGCCGCGCAGCCGACGAACAAGCGGACGTTCGGAAGCGTCTTCAAGAACCCCGACCACGAACTCTCCGCGGGGAGAATGCTCGAGGCGTGCGGGCTCCGGGGGTTCCGGCTCGGCGGTGCGCAGATCTCCCCGCGTCACGCGAACTTCATCGAGAACGCCGGCGGGGCCGCGACCGCTGACGCCGTGGGCCTCATAGCCGAGGCGCGCCGGCGGGCGTGGGAGCAGTACGGGGTCGAGCTACAGCACGAGGTCGAGTTCCTCGGCCCGCTGGAGCTGCCGCCGCTCGAGGGGTAGGAGCGCCGGACCGGGCGGCGAAGTTGCCGCAATGGCCCCCGAGGACCAGCGGCCGCGTGCGCGAGTGAAGGCTGCGGCGGCCGAGCTGCCGCGCAGGCACCGGGTCGACGTTCGCCGGCTGCTGCCGTCGGGGCCCTCGTTGCTCGTCGGCTTCACGCTGCTTGCCCTCGGCGTCGCGGCGTACGGCGTCGCGCATGAGACGGGGCTCTTCGCGATCCGCCGAATCGAGGTCCTCGGCGCGCCGCCCGACGTGAGCGCGCGGGTGGGCGCGGCGCTGAAGCCGCTCGAGGGGACGAGCCTCGTCGGGCTGCGCGCGACAGACCTCGACCGGAAGATCGTCGGCCTGCCCGACGTGATCGGGGTCACGCACGACCGCGCGTTCCCGCACACCCTTCGCGTCTACGTCCTGCCCGAGCGGGCGCTGCTCGTCCTGCGGCGTGGGGAGGAGTCGTGGCTCGTCTCGGCGCGCGCCCGGGTGGTGAGGCCGCTCGAACG
>JBDTVA010000123.1:0-5088 GCA_040007455.1 Actinomycetota bacterium
CCGGCGAGGTACTTCTTCTCCGCCTCCGGGATCCCGAGCTTGTCCCAGGTGTCCTTGATGTCGGCCGGGAGGTCCTCCCACGACTCCGCCTGCTTCTCGGTCGGGCGGATGTAGTAGTAGATGTTCTCGAAGTCGATGTCGTTGAGGTTGCCGCCCCACTGCGGCAGCGGGCGCGCGAAGAAGTAGTCGAGCGACTTGTGGCGGAACTTCCGCATCCACTCCGGCTCGTTCTTGTGCGAGGAGATCGCCTCGACGATCTCGTGGTCCAGCCCGCGGCCCGACTTGAAGAAGTAGTCCTTCGCCTCGTCCGGGTTCGAGAAGCCGTACTTGCGCTCGTAGTCGGAGCCGATCCCCTGGACGACTTCGGACTCGGTCTGCGCCATTACGTCACCGCTTCCTGTTCCTTGGGAGTGAATGCCTCGTAGCCCTCGGCCTCGAGCTTGTGCGCGAGCTCCGGGCCACCTTCCTCAACGATACGTCCACCGACGAAGACATGCACGAAATCGGGGGTGATGTAGTTGAGGATCCGCTGGTAGTGGGTGATCACGAGGGCGCCCATCTCCGGGCCTACGAGGTCCTTGACGCCTCCTGCGACGATCTTCAGCGCGTCGATGTCGAGCCCGGAGTCGGTCTCGTCGAGCACCGCGATCCGCGGCTCGAGCATCGCCATCTGGAGGATCTCGACGCGCTTCTTCTCGCCGCCGGAGAAGCCGTCGTTCAGATAGCGGGACGCGAGCTCGCGCGGAACCTTGAGACGGTCCATCGCAGCGAGCAGCTCGGTCCGGAACTCCTTGACTGGAACCGGATCGTCGGTGCCGCCGTTTCTCGCCTTGCGGATCGCGTTGATCGCGCTCCGCAGAAAGCTCGTGACGGTGACCCCAGGGATCGCGTGGGGATACTGGAAGGCGAGGAAGAGTCCCTTCTGAGCGCGTTGGTCCGCGCCGGCCTCGGTCAAGTCCTCACCGTCGAAGAGGATCTGTCCCTCGGTGATCTGGTAGGCCGGATGGCCCATCAGGGCGTAGGCCAGGGTGGATTTCCCCGACCCGTTCGGACCCATCACCGCGTGCACCTCGCCCGGGCTGACGGAGAGGTCGACACCCTTGACGATCTCGGTGCCGTCCTCGAGCGCGACATGCAGGTTTTTCAGCTCCAGCAGGGCCAAAACATCCCCTTCGAAAGGTTACGAGCGGTGGATACCCCTCGTGGCTAGATTGTACCGGGACCCTGGTACCCTCAGAGATATGCCGAACATCGGGGTCACAGAGATCGTGCTCGTCCTGCTCGCCGCACTGCTGATCTTCGGGCCGAAGCGACTGCCCGAGCTCGGGCGCTCGCTGGGGCGCGGAATGCGCGAGTTCAAGGACGGCGTCTCGGGCAAGGGCGACGACGACGACGTCCCCCAGCTGACACCGCCGGTGAACGAGAACGATCCGGTTGTCACCGCGCGCGAGCGCGACTCCCTGTAGCTCCCCGTGCCGCGCCGTAGCCTGCCGAGGCGCCTCGGGCACGGCGAAGAAGCGACCCTGGTCGAGCACCTCGGCGAGCTCCGCACGCGACTTCTGATCTCGCTCGGCGCGATCGCCGTCTTCTTCCCGTTCACGTTCGCCTTCCACGAGCAGCTCGTCGAGTGGCTGATGCGTCCCCTCCCTGACAACCGGCAACTCATCACGTTCGGGGTCACCGAACCGTTCACGACGTCGGTGAAGGTCGCGGCCTTCGCGGCGCTCGCGCTGGCGCTGCCGGTCGTCCTCTACCAGCTCTGGAGCTTCCTGGCGCCGGCGCTCGAGGAGAACAGCCAGCGCGTCGTGTCGGTCTTCGCCTTCGCGGCGACCGTGCTGTTCGGCGTAGGCGTCGCGTTCGCGTACTTCGTCGTCCTGCCGAAGGCGATCGGCTTCTTGACCGAGTTCGACTCCGAGCTCTACGACATCCAGATCCGGGCGAGCTACTACTTCTCGTTCGTCACGCTGGCGCTCTTCGTGATGGGGCTCGTGTTCGAGCTGCCGATCTTCATCCTCGCGCTCGTACGACTGCGAATCCTGACGGTCGCCCAGCTGCGGAAGAACCGCCGCATGGCCTGGTTCCTCGGGATCCTCGTCGCGGTCGCAATGCCGACGGTCGACGCGATCTCCCTCTTCTTCGAGGTGATCCCGATCATCGTGCTCTACGAGGCCTCGATCTGGGTCGCCGCCTACATGGAGAAGCGCTGGGAACGGGCCGAGCTGATCGCAGATGCACAGGCCCGGTAGTGGGGGGCCGCTGCGCTCGCGGCCGCGAAGCGGCCGCCTTTAGGGATCTTCGCGCGTCGCGGATCCGCGCTAGCGGATTCGCGACTTGCGCTGCCCAGAAAGGCAGGCCTTACGAAATCCGAACGTCTGCTCGCTACCGTCCGGCGCGTTTGCTCGTCTGATCGGAGGATGCCGCCGTTGACCCGCCTCTCCCGCCTCGCCCTACTGCTCGTTCTCGCTGCGCTCGTCGCGCCGGCCGCCGCCAGTGCAGCCCCACGCATGTGGATGGGCTTTCAGGATGACCCGTACTTCCGGTGGCTCCCCGAGCGCTTCTTCATGCGCGACCGCGCCGTGCACGCGAACGCGACGATCATGAAGACGACGGTCTACTGGTTCAACACGGCGCCGAGACGGCCCGCGAACGCCACGAACCCGTTCGACCCGGCGTACCGCTGGGAGGACCTCGACGAGTTCGTGCGCCAGGCCGAGGACCGCGACATCGAGGTGATGCTGACGATCTGGGGCACGCCGAACTGGGCGGGCCCGGGCAAGAACCGGCTCCCGCGCCGGCTCGCCGACCTCCAGAACTTCGCGCGCGCGCTCGCGAATCGCTACTCGGGTCGCAACCGCGGCTACCCGTTCGTCCGCTTCTACTCGGTCTGGAACGAGCCGAACCTCAACCTCTTCCTGACGCCCCAGTTCGACGCGAAGGGCCGCTCCGTCGCGCCCGCGAACTACGCGAAGCTCTACCGAGCCGCGTACACGGGCTTCAAGCAGGGCTCGCCGCTGGCCCAGGTCGCGATCGGCGAGACCTCCGCCCGCGGCCGGGACAAGCACAGGGCAGGCGTCTCCGACACGCACTCGCCGGGGAAGTTCGCCGAGCTGCTCGCAAAGGCGCGGCCGAAGCTCCGCTTCGATGCCTACGCGCACCACCCGTACTCGTCACCCGCTAACCAGCCGCCGACGCAGGTCGTGCGCTGGCCGAACGTCTCGATGACCACGCTGCCCAAATTCGGGACGAAGCTCGACAAGTGGTTCGGGCGCAAGAACATTCCGATCTGGCTGACCGAGTACGGGCACGAGACGCGGCCCGAGGACCCGAAGGGCGTCACGTACGCGCAGCAGGCGGCGTACATTCGAACCGCGGTCACGATGGCGCGCCGCAACCAGCGCATCGGGATGCTGATCTGGTTCGCGATCCGCGACAACCCCGTCAACGCGTGGCAGAGCGGGCTGATGACGCAGTTCGGGCTCGAGAAGCCGGCGTTCGACACCTACTCGCTGCTCGCCAAGTCGCTCGACGCGCGCAACGCGTTCGTCACCGTCAAGGGCGGCGTCGCGAACCCCGCAGTCCGCGTGCCCACGACGAAGCTCGCCTATCGCAGCGGCGCCGGCTCGCGCGTGGGGCTCACGTACAAGGTGTTCCAGGCGGGTCGCCTGCTCGTCGTCGAGCAGCCTGTCACGACGATCGGAATCGACGGCTGGATCACGATCCGGCCGCGCTTCACGCCCGCCCGCGGGATCACGTACACGGTCGAGGTCGAGGTCGGCGACGTGAACGGCAACAAGGTGCAGCGCACGCTCACTTTGGTCGGCGTCAAGTAGGCCGGGCGCCGGGCCTCGGACGCCTGATCGGTACTCTCCCCCGGGATGAGAAGAGAGACGCGAAGTGGCCCGAGCTGACCGTCGCAGTGTCCCGCGTGCGCGCACGCGCACGGACGCACCAAAGGGCGCCGGAGCCGGTTCACGAGCTCCGGCAAACGTCGAGGACACCCTCTTCTTCTCGCGGATCCGCAACCACGCGAAGTGGGTGTTCGTCTTCCTGGCGATCACGTTCGCGTCGAGCTTCGTCCTCTTCGGGGTGGGCACGGGCTTCGGCGGCCTCCAGGACATCCTGGTCAAGAACAACGGGGTCGCGGGCGGACCGTCCGAGAACAACGCGCGCGACCGGATCGCGGAGAACCCGAAGGACGCGCAGGCCTACCGCGACCTCGCGACCGCGCTGCAGAACCAGCAGAAGCCCGAGGAGTCGATCGCGCCGCTCGCGAAGTACGTCGCGCTCGAGCCGACCGACATCGACTCGCAACGCGAGCTCGCGGCGCTCTACCTGCAGCAGGCCGACCAGTACCGCACCCAGGCCCAGCTCGCGCAGCTCGGCCTCCAGAACGACGTTCCCGGCGCGGTCTTCCAGCCGTCGTCCACCTCCAAGATCGGCAGCGCCCTGGCGACCGACCCGATCAACGACGCACTCTCGAGCCGCCACAACGCGGCACTCAACACAGCCTTCACCAGGATGACCGAGGCCCTCACGAACGCCGTGGCCGCCTACAAGATCGTCGGCGCGGCCCAGCCGAACGACTCGGCGATCCAGTTCGAGCTCGCCCAGACCGCCGAGACGGCGAACGACCTGCCGACCGCGATCGCCGCCTACAAGCGCTTCCTGAAGCTGGCGCCCGAGGACCAATCTGCCCCGGCCGTCAAGGAACGGATTGCGCTGCTCGAAGAACGCTTGGCCCCTGCTCCGGAGGGGTAGACTCCGCGCGTCCTGAGGCAGCCGCGAACACGGGGGAAGCGATGAACTTCGAGATCAAGACCGACGAGTTGGGCGACGACGCGTACGTGATCTCCCTCGCGGGGGAGGTCGACCTCTACACCGCGCCGGAGTTCAAGCAGCAGCTCCTGGACGTGATCTCGCAGGGCGGCAAGCACGTGATCGTCGACTTCTCGGACACGACATTCATCGACTCGACGACGCTCGGGGTGCTCGTCGGGGGCGTGAAGCGGCTGCGCACGAACGACGGCCAGCTCTCGCTCGTCTGCAGCGACCGCAACATCACGAAGATCTTCGAGATCACCGGGCTCG
>JBDTVA010000124.1:0-5080 GCA_040007455.1 Actinomycetota bacterium
CTGGAAGTAGGCCTCCGCCTGCGTGATCCCGTGCGGGTAGCGCTTCAACGTGAACGGGCGGTTCTTGAGGTGCGGGACAATGGTGTCCGCGACGGCGTCGTAGTACGCGAAGAGGTCGCCCTTCGTGATCCCGTCGTCCGGAAACAGGACGCGCTCGGGACTCGACAGGCGGACGCGCAGCACCGCGCCTAAAGGTAGAGGCTCGGCGGATCGCCCCGCCGAGCCTCTCACAGGTTCAGCAGCCGACGTTCGGGTTCCAGGACGCGAAAATGCCGACCGGATTCGCCTGCCAGATCCAGGCGTGCAGCTCGGCGTGCCACGGCATCACCGGGCTGTGGCCGGGCATCCAGCCGTCGAACTCGCGCCCGAAGAGGGACTGCTTCGGGGCGGTTGGCGCCGGCGCCGGGAAGAACACGTTCGAGAACTGCAACCACTCGACTGCCACGAGCCGCAGGCCGTTTCCGCTCGGCGCGTACAGGAGCGCCTCCGGCCGCAACGGGTCGATCGCCGGGTCCATGACGAGCGCCGGGTTCACGTAGTGGAACCCCATCCCGCCGGCGGGCGACTCCACGCAGAACGGGTCCGCGACGTAGCCCGCGGCGAGGGCGTTTCCGACCTGGTGGTACTTGGCGGTCGCCTGGCGGACCGCGGCGAGCTCGGAGTTCACGTTCGCGGCGGGCACGGCGGCCGGTACGAGAACCGCGAGAGCACCGAACGCGACGAGAAGCTTTCGCATTCTCCTTCCCCTTTCTCCCCCCATCGGGTAGCAGGCTAATACGTGGACGGCGGAAAGGGAAGCTCGGCCTCACTGCCCTCCCGCCCAGAGCACCCACTGAGCAGCGGCACGTCCACGAAGCTACGCCACGCCTGCGAGGAGGGAGGCGCGATTCTCCTTCAACATCTCGCGCGCGATCACGAGGCGCTGGATCTCGTTCGTGCCTTCGTAGATCTGCGTGATCTTCGCGTCGCGCATCATCCGCTCGACCGGGTACTCCTTGATGTAGCCGTAGCCGCCGAGGATCTGCACGGCCTCGGTCGTCACCCACATCGCGGTGTCGGTGCAGAAGAGCTTCGCCTGCGCCGACGCCTTCGTCAGGTCGGCGCCGTCGACGCCCTGGTCGACCATCTCGCCGAAGTTGTAGAGCAGCCCGCGCGCAGCCTCGCACGCCGTCTCCATGTCCGCGAGCTTGGCCGCGATCAGCTGGTGCTCGACGATCGGCTTGCCCATCGTCTCGCGGGACTTCGCGTACTCGAGCGCGTAGTCGGTCGCGCCCTGCGCGATCCCGAGCCCCTGCGCCGCGATCCCCGGCCGCGAGCGGTCGAGGATGCGCATCGCGATCTTGAAGCCGTCGCCCTCCTCGCCGAGCAAGTTCTCCGCAGGTATCCGCGCGTCCTCGAACGCGAGCTCGCCGGTCGTCGAGCCGGTGATCCCGAGCTTCGGCTCGAGCCGCGTCACCTCGAAGCCCGGCGTGTCCGACTCGACGACGAACGCGGAGATCCCCGGATGCCCTGCCTCGGGGTCGGTTTTTGCGAAGACCGTGTAGAGGCTCGCGACGCCCGCGTTCGTGATGAAGCGCTTCGAGCCGTTGAGGAGGTACGCGTCGCCGTCGCGCTGCGCGGTGCTGCGCATCGCGGCGGAGTCCGAGCCCGAGCCCGCCTCGGTGAGTGCGTACGCCGCGAGGATCTCGCCCGACGCGAGCCGCGGCAGATACCGCTGCTTCTGCTCGTCGTTTCCGGCGAGCTTCAGCCCGAGCGACCCGAGCTCCTGCACCGCGAGGATCACCCCGCTCGTGGCGCAGACCTTCGAGACCTCCTCGATCACGGTCAGCGCGAGCAGCGTGCCGGTGCCGAGGCCGCCGTAGGCCTCGTCGAAGAAGAGCCCGAAGAGCCCGTGCTCGCGGTAGAGCTCGACGATGTCCCACGGGAACTCGTGCGACTCGTCGATCTCCGCCGCGCGCGGCGCAATGCGGTCGCGCGCGAGCTGCCTGACCAGGTCGCGGATCTCTCGCTGCTCGTCGGTCAGCGGGTCGAACGCCACGGCCAAAGGTTACTCAGGCGTGTGGCAGACCGCCTCGATGTTGTGCCCGTCGGGGTCCTTGACGAACGCGGCGTAGTAGTTCGCGTGGTAGTCGGCGCGGATTCCAGGCTCGCCGTTGTCCTCGCCGCCTGCGGCGAGCGCCGCCTCATGGAAGGCGTGGACGCCCTTCCGGTCGGCTCCGAAGGCCACGTGGATCGGCATCACTTGGTCTTGCTGGCGCAGCGCGAGCATCCCGCCCCCGCCGAGCGTGTATAGCACGCCGCCAGGCCACTCCATCATCACTTCGCGGCCGAGTGGCTCGAGTGCGTGCTCGTAGAACTTCCGGCTCCGGTCGAGGTCCCCGACCGGCAGCGCCACGTGATCGATCATCGTCGCTCCTTGTTCGGTTTGGGCCAAACTACAACACGTCGTGATCCTCGACAACGGCCGGATTCGCACCCTCGAGCCCTCCCTGCCGATCGCGCGGGCGCTCGCGATCGCGGGCGGCCAGATCGCCGGTGGAATCGGCACGCACGAGACGGCGCTCGCCTCGCCCGAAGTCGTCGACCTCGGCGGGCGCTGCGTGCTC
The DNA here is from genome assembly GCA_040007455.1 of Actinomycetota bacterium. Classification (GTDB taxonomy): domain Bacteria; phylum Actinomycetota; class Thermoleophilia; order Gaiellales; family Gaiellaceae; genus JACCTU01. The sequence goes on from JBDTVA010000124.1 coordinate 2,607, forward strand.
CCCGGCTTCACCGACTCCCACGTGCATTTCGCGACGTGGGCGGTGGCGCAACACGAGGTCCGGCTCGAGGACACGACGACCCTCGAGGAGGCCGTCGCGCGCGTGCGTGACGCGCTCGCGAAGGCGCCGCGCGGCGCCTGGCTCCGTGGCCGCGGCTGGCGAAGCGGCGACTGGTCGCCGAGCGTCGAGCCGACGAAGCGTGAGCTCGACGAGCTGACGACTGACGTCCCGATCGCGCTGATGGCACGCGACTCCCACTCGCTCTGGCTCAACTCGGCGGCGCTCGCGCGCGCGAACGGGGATCTCCAGGTGCCCGGCGGCGTCGTCGAGCGCGACGAGCGGGGCGAGCCGACGGGCGTACTGCGCGAAGAGTCGTGCTGGGCGTTCCGCGACCGCCACGTCGAGATCTCCGACGACGAGTACGTCGAGGCGATGCGCGCGGGCATGAAGCTCGCGAACAGCCGCGGCGTCGTCGCGGTGCACGACAAGGACGGCTGGCTCGGCGCGCTGCGGTTCTGGCAGCGGCTGCGTGAGCGCGAGGCGCTGACGCTCCGCGTCTGGCAGTCGCTGCCGCACGAAAAGGTCGGCGAGCTCGAGTCCGTGGACGTGCGGCCTGGCTTCGGCGACGACTTCCTGCGCGTCGGCTACCTGAAGGCGTTCATGGACGGGACACTCGGCTCGCAGACCGCGCGGCTCCTCGACGGCTCTGGCGTCCAGATCACCTCGCGCGAGGAGCTGGAGGAGATCGTGCGTCGCGGGGCAGGTGCCGGCTTTCCGGTTGCGGTGCACGCGATCGGCGATCTCGCGAACCGCGAGGCGCTCGACGCGTTCGAAGCGACGCAGGACGTCTGGCGCCCCCTCGGTCTGCGGCACCGGATCGAGCACGCGCAGCTCCTCGCGGACGAGGACGTGCCGCGCTTCGCGCAGCTCGGCGTCGCCGCATCGGTGCAGTTCACGCACGCGGTCTCCGACCGCGACCTCGCCGACCGCTTCTGGGCCGGCGAGTCGCACCGCGCGTATCGCTGGCGTGCGCTCTGGGACGCCGGCACGCTGGTCGCGAACGGGTCGGACGCGCCGATCGAAGAGCTCGACCCCTGGGCGGGCGTCACGGCCGGCGTGCGCAAGACGTGGGACGACCGCGAGCCGTGGCACCCGGAGGAAGCCGTCACGCTCGACGAGGCGCTGCTCGCGACCTGCGTCAACCCGACCTTTCTCTCGCGCGACGAGCGCCGACGCGGGCGGCTCGTCCCCGGTCTCGCGGCCGACCTCGTCGTGCTCGACCGCGACCCGTATGAGGTCGAGCCCGACGCGCTCTCAGACGTGCAGGTCGTCGCCACGATGGTCAACGGCAGGTGGGTTCACAACCCGCCGCCATGGGAGTAGGGCTCTACTTCGGGACGGCTTCGAGCTTGTAGCCGACGCCGTAGCGCGTCTGCACGAACGTGTGCTTCGACGCACGTCGGTCGATCTTGTCGCGGAGCCTGCCGACGAAGACGTCGACCGTCCGGTCGCGATGGGTTTCGCGGCGGCCCCAGATCTTCTGCAGCAGCTCGTCGCGTGTCGCCACGCGGCCGGGCTCCTGCGCGAGCGTGTAGAGCAGCTTGAACTCCGTCGGCGTCAGGCCCGCGCTCTCTCCGTCGACGTAGGCCTGCACCTCGCGCGGCTCGATCCGCAGCTCCTCGAGCTCGATCGAGTCGCCGCGCTGCACCTCGGCAGGCCTGGCGCCACGGCGCGCGGCCGCCTGGACGCGCGCGACGAGCTCCTTCATCGAGAACGGCTTCACGAGATAGTCGTCGGCCCCGATCTCGAGCGCGTGCACGCGGTCGTGCTCGGTGCCGCGCGCGCTGACGACGACGATCGGCGTCCCAATCCCCTCGGCGCGCGCGGTCTCGATGAACGCCCAGCCGTCGAGCCCCGGCAGCATCAGGTCGAGCACGCAGACGTCCGGCTGCTCGAACCGGAACCGCGCGAGCGCCTGCTTCCCGTCCGCCACCCAGACCGGCGAGTACCCGGCCGCCTCGAGGTGACGGGAGATGCCCGCCGCGATGACGTCGTCGTCCTCGACGATCAGCACCTTCGCCATCGATGCGAACGATACGGGCTTCTCCGTCTCGTCACCCGACGTTCACCAGGCCGCTGCCCACGCGGTGCCCGACGGCTTCGATCATCCGGGGGACACCGATGCGAAGGGGGAAGAGACGTATGAGGAAGGCAGCAGTGCTCGTTGCGATCGCGCTGGGCGTGCTCGGGACAGCAGTCGCGGCAGGTGCGAAGGCGCCGAAGCTCAAGGGCACCGTGACGGCCGACGGCTCGAGCACCGTCGGGCCGTGGACGACCGCGGCCGCCGAGGGTTACCGCAAGGTGCAGCCGGGCGTCCGCGTGACGGTCGGAATCTCGGGCACCGGCGGCGGCTTCGAGAAGTTCTGCCGCGGCGAGCTCGACCTCGCGAACGCATCACGCGCGATCAAGTCGTC
>JBDTVA010000125.1:0-5079 GCA_040007455.1 Actinomycetota bacterium
TCGGCCAGATCGCGCACGTTCTTCTCGATCCGCTCGCCCTGGAAGGTGAACGCGAGGCGGGCGCCCTCGTCCACGAGGCGCTTGGCGATGGCCCAGGCGATCGAGCGCTTGTTCGCCACGCCCAGCACGAGGGCGGTCTTGCCGTCGAACCGTCCGGGGGACACCAAGGCGGTGGATCCTAGTGCTTCTGCCGCCGAGGAACGGTGGATCTCCGGGGTGCGGGACCCAAGCTCTGCAAGGACGCAGGGAGCGCTCGTACCGATTGAGGTACGGGCGTGACTGAGGACGCGGCAGAGCGCAGCGTTCCCGCGCGCCGGGGGCCGCCGGGCCTCGGGGGCAGAGGCACATTGCTAGTTTGTGGCTCTTGCGCCGCCCGATCGTTCTTCTCGCCCCGCTCGCGGCGCTTCTCTTCGCGCTCCCTGCCGCGGGCGCGCTCCAGCCGGTGCGGCGTTTGGTCACGGAAGCCGGGCCGACCCCGACCGTTCGCGCGGGATCGCTCTACATCCCCGCAGGCCACGACCGCGGGCTCACACGCGTCGTCGTCCGGCTCTCCGGACAGCCCCTGGCGGCCTGGGGCGGGCGCTCGCTGCAGAGTGCGACCCGGACGAAGCTGAACACGCGCTCCGCGTCGTCGCAGGCCTACCTCGCGCGGCTCGCTGTGGCGCAGCGGACCGCCGCGGCGCGAATCGAGCTTGCGATTCCCGAAGCGACGGTGCTGCAGCGCTACCGGGTCGTGCTAAACGGCTTCGCGGTCGAACTACCGACGCGTCAGCTTCCTCGCCTGCTGAAGCTCGGCTTCGTCGCACAGGTCTACCCGAACGTCCGCTACACGCTCGCCACGAACCGCAGCCCGGACGTGATCCGCGCGGCCGAGTTCTCCTCGCTGCGCGGTCTGCACGGCGAGGGGATCAAGATCGGGATCGTCGACGACGGCGTCGACAACCGCAGCCCGTTCCTGCAGGGGACCGGCTACTCGTACCCGGCCGGGTTTCCGCGCGGGGGCCGGACGTGGGTGAACGGCAAGATCATCGTCGCGCGAGCGTTCCCCGGCCCGAACTCGGGTCGCCAGGGACGCGAGGCGTTCGTCCCGAACATCTCGTTCCACGGGACGCACGTCGCGGGTATCGCCGCAGGTAACGCGGGCACGATCGCGCAGTCCGGCCCCGACCACCCGAGCACCGCGGGACTTTCCGGCGTCGCGCCGCGCGCGTGGATCGGCAACTACCGCGTCTTCAACGCACCGACGCCGATCGGCTACGTCGCGAACGCGGCCGAGATCATCGAGGCCTTCGAGGCGGCCGTGCAGGACGGAATGGACGTGATCAACTTCTCGGGCGGCGGCGCGATGAGCGAGCCGGCCGCCGACCCCATCCTCGAGGCAGTGGGAAACGTTGCGCGCGCGGGCGTCCTGCCCGTCATCTCCGCCGGTAACGATCGCGACGAGTTCGGGTTCGGCACGGTCGGTTCCCCCGGCGTCGCCGAAGAGGCGATCTCTGTCGCCGCAGTCTCGAACACACACGTCTTCGCACCGCCGCTGCACGTCGTCGCCGCCGATGCGCCGGTGTCGCTCCAGACGATGCCGATGGCCGCCGCGTTCGACGCGCCCGCGACCGACCAGCAGCGGACGCTGATCGACGTCACGACGATCATGGGCCGCAACGGGAGACCGGTGGATGCGCGCTTGTGCGGTCTCGGCCTCGACCCGAACGACCCGAGCTCGACCGCGCTTCCGGCGGGCTCGCTCACCGGCATGGTCGCGCTCGCGTCGCGCGGCTCGTGCACGTTCCTCTCGAAGGCGCAACGCGCGCAGGCCGCCGGTGCGGTCGGGTTGATCCTCGCCGACAACCGCTTCGGCGAGGCCAACGCGATCCCGCTCCAGCTGCCGGTCCCCGCAGCGATGATCGCCGACCTCGACGGCCAGCAACTGCGCGCCTACCTCGCGCAGAAGGGCGGCCGAACGATCATCTCGGCGGGCCGCGGGCCGACGGAGATCGTCACCGGGCGGAGCGGCATCGTCACGAGCTTCTCGTCCGCCGCGCCGACGAACTTCGGTCACTCGCTCAAACCGGACGTCGCAGCGCCGGGTGGGCAGATTCTCTCGTCGACGTCGCCGGAGTCGGCCGGGGGCGGTTCCCCGTTCGCGGTCTTCGACGGGACCAGCATGTCGGCGCCGCACGTCGCGGGCGCCGCCGCGCTGCTGCTCCAGGCGCACCCGACATGGACGCCGCGACAGACGCGGTCCGCGTTCGTCTCGACGGCAGGGCCTGCGTGGGGCAACACCGCTCGGACGCAAGAGGCGCCGGTGGTACTGCAGGGCGGCGGCCTCGTCGACGTCGTTCGCGCCGACCAGCCCTTCCTCTTCACCTCTCCTGTTTCGTTGTCGTTCGGCGACATCGACGTCAACCGCGGCCCGCAGACGCGCGCGCTCGCGACGCAGCTCGACGACGCCGGGGGTGGAGCCGGCACGTGGTCTGTCGAGTTGCTCCCGCAGGCGGCGTCGGCGGGCGCGACGGTCGAGCCCGATCCGCTCGTCACGATCGCGCCCGGAGGAAGCGACCGGCTCGGCGTCACCGTGCGCGTGAGGGCCGACGGAGCCGCCGGCGACAACTTCGGGTTCGTCGTGCTGCGCCGGGGCGACATCACCCGACGCGTCCCCTACTACTTCGCTGTCACGAGGCCCGGGCTCGAGCTCAGGCCGCCCGCCGCGCCGCTCAGGGAGCTCAACACGGGCGACACGCGCGACGGCGCCTCCCACGCCGACTCGTACCGCTTCCCTTCGTGGCCGTTCGGCCCGCCGGCCGACTATCCGTCCGGCGCGGCGATGGTGCAGGACGGCGCGGAGGATCTCTACACCGCGCTCCTCGACGAGCCCGTCGTCAACTTCGGCGCCGCGGTGTGGCTGTCGGGCGGTGGGGCCGTGATCGACCCGTGGATCCTCGGCTCCCCGGATGAGAACGACGTGCAGGGGCAGGGCGCGACGCCGATCAACGTGAACAACTTCACCTTCGGCTACCGACTCGACGTCGGCGCGGCGGCGCTCACGTTCCCGCGGCCGAAGCGCTACTGGATCTCGGTCGACTCCGGGCGTGACCGCTTCACCGGCATTCCGCAGCACGGGCCCTACGTCCTCAAGGCGTGGCAGAACGACGTCTACCCGCCGCTCGTCGCCATCGTCTCCGCCCGCGTGACCGCGGGCCATCCGCTCGTGATCGCGCGCGTGCTCGACTACCCCGCGAGCGGACGCGACTCCGGAATCGACCCGACCTCGCTCGTGATCTCGTACCGCCGCGCGCTGGTCGGCGCCTCGGCGTACGACCCCGTGACGGGGTACGCGATCTTCGGGCTACCGACGAACGCGCCTCGCATCCCGCTCGGCCGGACGAACGCGAGGATCCTCGCCGCCGACTTCCAGGAGGCAAAAAACGTCTCGACGCCCGGCGGCAGCATCCTCCCGAACACGACGGTGGCGACCGTCAGGCTGCGCGGGGTCGCCGGGCCGACGGTCACGTGGCTCGATCCGGAGCGGACGCAGTGCGTGAACAGCCGGCGCCAGCGACTGTTCGTCGCGGCCGACTCGGACAAGCGCCTGCGCACGCTCACGTTCTTCGACGGCAACAAGCGGATCACCCGGGTCGACGGCACCGCGGCACAGCTGTACGTGTCCACGTGGCCGACGGGCCGTGCCAAGCGCGGCCGGCACACGCTCACGGTCGTCGTGCGCGACGCCGCTGGACGCGAGGCCCGCGCAACTCGCCGCGTTCGCGTTTGCCGCTGAGGCTTGATGTTTCACGTCAAGCCTCTTGCAGTCGTCACCGGTGCCTCGAGCGGGATCGGCGCCGCGCTGGCGCGGAGGCTCGTGCGCGACGGGTGGGACCTCGTGCTGCTCGCGCGCCGCGAGGATCGCCTGCGCGAGCTCGCAAAAGAGCTGGGGGCCGAGTACGAGGTCTGCGACGTCTCGAACCGCGAGGACGTCGAGCGCGTCGCCGCTTCGGTGCTCGAGCGCCACCCGCAGGTCAACCTGCTCGTGAACAACGCCGGCGTTCCCGGCAGGCGCGACTTCCTCAGCGCCGATCCCGAGACGATCGAGCGCGTGATCGACACGAACTACCTCGGGAGCGTCTGGTGCCTGCGCTCGTTCCTGCCGGGGCTCGAAGCGGCGGCGCCCGAGGCGCACGTCGCGAACATCGTCTCCGTCGCAGGCACCGTCGCGTTTCCCCCGTCAGGCCCCTACTCTGCGTCCAAGCACGCGCAGCTCGCGTTCTCGCGCGCGACCACGCGGCAGCTGCGCGGGCGCGGCGTCCACGTGCTGACCGTGCTGCCCGGGTTCATCGAGACGGAGGGCTTTCCGCAGAAGACCGCGCTGCAGAGCCGGTTCTTCCGCAGCCAGGTGAAGACGCCCGAGGAGCTCGCCGAGCGGATCGTCAAGGCGATCGCCGGTCGCCGTGCGCAGCTGACCTACCCCGCCTTCTACCGCGTCTTCGGGATCCTCCAGGCCGTCGCGCCGGGACTGCTCTCGCGCGTCGGCCGGTCCGGGTACCGCTCCTCCTAGCGGCGCAGCAGGTACCAGCCGGTCTCGACCCGGTAGGGATCGGCCGGGGCGAGCGAGCGAGCGTGCTCGCGCGGCTCGCCCTCGCAGCCGGCGAGGTCGAGGTACGGGTCGAGCTCCCGATCGTGCGCGTTGACGCGTGAGCGGATCAGGACGAGGGAGTTCATCTCGAAGAGCGCGCGCAGGTCGCCATCGGAGAGCAGGCGGGTGTGCGACGGGTCGCGTGCGCGCTCGAAGCGGTCGAGCTCGATCCCGTCCAGCGGGTCGACCGGCCCCAGTTGGTCGATCACGAGCAGGTGACCGCCCGGGCGGGTTGCGCGAACCATCTCCGCGAGCACGAGCTCCGGCCGGGGGACGTGGTGCAGCACCGCACGCTCGCACACGAGATCGAAGGAACCGGTCTCGACGTCGAGGTGCGCGACGTCTCCCTGCACGAGCTGCACGTTCGGATAGCGGTCTCCGGCGTAGTCACGACCGCGCTCGAGCAGCTCCGGGACGAGATCGATGCCGACGACCTCGCGGACGAGCGGCGC
>JBDTVA010000126.1:0-5072 GCA_040007455.1 Actinomycetota bacterium
CGAAACGAGTTCGGCGGACACCCCGTCCGCGACGCAACGCGATGATCGCCGAGCCGGCGCCGGCTGGCAACGAGCGCCCGAGCTTGCACGTCGAGCTCCCGGCCGAGCCGTGCGTCGTCGTCATCTTCGGGGCGACCGGGGATCTCACCCACCGCAAGCTCTTGCGACTACGACCGGTTCACCGACGTCGTGCTCGAGCTCGGCGTCGCCCGCGTGCCTGTGAGCCACGCCGCGTTGCGCGACGATCTCGCCAGGCTGATCGCACCCTATGAGGGCCGTCCGATCGGCGAGATCGCGTTCGGAGGGCTGATCCAGGACGTGTTCACGGTCGTACGGCAGCATCGCCTGCGGCTTCCGCGTGAGCTCGTTCTCCTGCTCAAGATGGTCGTCATGAACGAGGGAATGGCCGCGCAGCTCGACCCCGACTTCCAGCTCGGGGAGGTGCTGGCCCCCTATGCGCAGCGGCTCGTTGCGCGCCAGCTCTCCCCGGCGGCTCTCGCCCAGCGGCTCGCGCAGGCGGGAATCGAGGCGGCGCAGCTCGGCCTGGAGGCGCCCGCGCAACTTCGCCGCCTGCTCGCCGTGCTCGACCGGGGCGGCCTGGAAGCGCACCTGCGCGCCGACGAGCTCGAGCCGCTCGTCGCCCGCGTCGAGCGGCTCGGCAACCGGCTCGTGGCGGGGATGCTCGCCGCAGCCTTCATCCAGGGCCTGGGCGAGCTGCTGGCCCTCGATCCCGTGCGCCGGCGTCGCTGGGAGGGCCCGCTGTTCGTCGGCGGCCTCGGCGCGGCCGGCGCGCTCGGCGCCTACCTGGTCTGGACCGCCCGGCGGGGCAGGCCCAGACCGCCCCGGTAAGCCGACGCGCTGCCGCATGCCGCATGCCCCCGGAACGTCCGGAGCGCAGGAGACGCTGCGCGACAAGCGAAATCGGGCAGATGTCCAAGGACAGACACAGCACGTTCGGCGACGACGCCTTCGGTCGCCGAGCCGAGAAGCCGGCACGGTTCTCGGCACCCGGCAGTACATCCTCGGCCAGACCGCCTTGGTGGTCGCTTGGATCGCAGTCAATGCGATCGCGGTCAGCGCTCGCTGGGATCCCTACACGGCCGGGCGACGGGAAGGCGCCGCTCACGCACGCAATGCGCGCAGCGCGTTGGCGATGACGGCGACGTCGATCGCCTCCTGGAGCAGCGCACCGACGACCGGAGTGATCACGCCTGCGGCCGCGAACGCCATCGCAACCAGCGAGAGGCCGATGCCGGCGATCATGCTTTGGCGTGCGATCGCCAGTGATCGCCGGCCGATCTCAATCGCCTCGGCGACCCTGTCGATCCTGTCGGCCATGATCACGGCGTCGGCCGTCTCGGACGCGACCGTCGCGCCGGCGGTGCCCATCGCGATCCCGACGTCGGCGAGCGCGAGCGCGGGGGCGTCGTTGACGCCGTCGCCGACCATGACCACCGGCGTCAGCTCTCGCTGCTCGCGGAGCGCGCGAACGATGTCGAGCTTCCCCTCAGGTGACTGCTCGGCGTAGACGCGATCGGCGCCGATCTGCCGCCCGACCTCCTCGGCGACGGCCGCGCGATCGCCGGTCACCACTGCGATGTGCCTGACGCCGAGCGACCGCAGACGCTCTACGAGCTCGTGGGCGTCCTCTCGTACGGAGTCTCCCATCACGACCGCGCCGGCGAGCTCGCCGTCCACGCCGACGAGGATCTTTGCTTTCCCGCGATCGTGGTTCGCGTCGAGCGTGCGCGCCGCCTCCTCGGCGCCGGCGTAGCCGCGCTCGCGCAGCCACGCCGAGCTGCCGACGGCGACGCTCCGGCCATCCACACGCCCCTCGATCCCCTGCCCGCGGCCCTCCTCGACATCCGACGGCGATGCGAGCTCGAGGCCGCGCTCCTGCGCCGCATGGACGAGCGCTTCCGCGAGGATGTGCGCGGACAGTTGGTCGACCGAGGCGGCGAGACGCAGCAGTTCGTCGGGGCCGATCCCGTCGACGGCGACGACGCGCTCGAGCGCGAGCTGCCCGAGCGTCAGCGTGCCGGTCTTATCGAACAACACCGTGCGGGCCCTGCCGAGCTTCTCGATCACGCCGCCACCCTTCACGATCACCCCGCCCCGGGCGGCGCGGGAGACGCCCGAGATCAGCGCGATCGGGGCAGCCAGGATCAGCGGACAAGGCGTGGCGACGACCATCACCGCGACGAAACGGACAGCATCGCCCGACGCCGCCCAGGCGATCCCGGCGATCGCGAGCGCGAACGGGAGGAAGAAGGCGGCGTAGCGGTCGGCCAAGCGGACGAACGGCGCGCGCTGCGTCTCGGCCTCCCGGACGAGGCGCACGATCGCCGCGTAGGCGCTCTGCGCGGCGAGCCGCGTCGCGCGCAGGTCGAACGCCTCGCCGGCGTTCGCCGACCCGCTCCGCAACTCGCTGCCCGTGGCGTAGGAGACCGGCAGCGGCTCACCCGTCAGCGCAGCCTCGTCGACGACAGCCTCGCCGACGGCGACGCCGTCGACAGGAATCACCTCGCCCGCCCGGACGACGACGATGTCTCCGGGAAGAAGCTCGTCGACGAGCACCTCCTCGACCGCGCCACCACGGCGGCGGTGCGCGATCCGCGGCGCACGCTCGAGCAGCTTCGTCAGCTCGCGCCGCGCCCGCCCGGCCGCGTACTCCTCGAGCGCGTTGCCGCCGGCAAGCATGACCGCGACGACCGCGCCGGCCAGGTACTCGCCCGTCGCGAGAGCCGACGCCATCGCGACCAGCGCGATCGCGTCGACGCCGACGTCGCGCCGCCAAAGCGTGCGCGCGACCGACCAGGTCAACGGGACGAGCATCAACGCCGTCGACGCCGCCCAGACGGCCTCGGCCGCGCCGACCTCCCCAAGCAGACGCAGAACGCCGCCGACCAGGACGCCCGCCAACGCGGCCAGGGCGAGCAGGCGCCGGATCATCCGACCCCGAAGGCGCTCGAACCGAGTCTGCCCTGCCCCGGAGAGCGCCTTCGGCTTTCTCGCAGCGACGGCCGCGACCGCAGGAGCCGCCCGGACGTGTCCGCCGTCTTCCTCGGCGCGGCGTGGTGGTCTGCGCGTCGCCTAGGAGTGGGCAACGACTCGGCCGGCGCGATCGAGCTGGAGGCTGTCGACCGGTCCGGCGTAGTGTGCGCGAATACGCCGGAGTTGATCGTGCTCCTTGTACCGCTCGAACCCCTCGGAGTGATGCACGAGCACGATCTGGTCGGCGGGATACGCTTGGAGTACATCAGCCACTGCTTGGGCCGGGTCTTCGTCGCCGACCTCGCCGTGCGCTACTAGACCAGCGTCGCTCAACTGCCGGAGCACGTGTCGAAGCCGAGTCTCGGCCTCGGCGACCGCGCCGTCGGTATCGGTGGCCCACGAGCTCAGGCGGGAGTTGAGCGCCGGTGCGACGACGCGAATCTCATCAAACTGCTTGAGCCGCTCGCACACGTCGGCCGGAAGGGGCTCGGCGTCGGCGACGGCCTCATCCACGACGAGGAGTAGGCGCTTCATCTCCGTTACCTCCTTCAGTTAGCGGGACATTGCAACTATCGCCAACGCCGCAGTCCTGCGCGACGGTAAAGACCCAGCTCCAGCGCGCGGAAAATACGGAGCGACTGGTGCTCCTCTACCGCTGTAGCGGCGGCTGGGATGCGTGGGCGTGACCCGACTTTCCGTTGACGTCTTGATACTCGGCGCTCGTGCCGGCTGGTGCCCGACGGCGCGCCAAAGCGTTCGTCGCGACCGCTGCCCGGCAGTCGAGGCGAACCGCGGTTCGCGGCAAATCGTGCTCAGGGTCTTCGCAGAACGTTGGGAAAGGCGGGCACGCTCGTCACCGCGCGGGCACTTCCGGGCCTGCCCAGCCAACCCGCCGGGCACGCCAGGTCTCGAAGTTATCTGCAAACGGCCACAAAAGCATTCGGCGACAATGCCCACGTCACCACGTGTGAAGGTGTCCAAGATGTACCCGTTTCGTACCCGCCTCGTGATCTCCGCCGTTGCGGTCACGAAGCAATCCCTGCAAATCACAGTAAGCCGACGCCCGGACTCGAACCGGGGACCCCTTCATTACGAGCGTGAGGCCGTGCCTGTCGTCGCGTGTCAGAGCGTAACAGGAAGCAGCTCGTTTCCAGGCAATTCCGGACGAACTCGTCGCACGCCATGATGATCCGTGTCATCGTGTTCAAACGCTTTCGTTTGAGGATTCGTTTGAGGGTCTCCGCTGAGCCCTGATCTCGTCGTCGCGGCGTTAAGCACGTCGGACAAGGCACTGATCGCGAGTGTGGTCGTCTCCGGCCTTCTTGCGCTAATCGCTCTCTTGCAGCTGTTCTTCTTCAACCGAAGCGAGGCGCGTCGTACGCAGCCCGTCGCCGTGTTGAACCGGGACCGCTCCCGCGATCTCAACAGCCGATTCGGGGTCTCACTCACCAACCATGGGTCAGGAACGGCCTTCAACGTCAGGGCGGGGATCATTCTCGACGGCGTCGAGTACCCCCTTGGCCAGGGCGACGGCAACAGGTACACCGTTGCGCCAGGCGAACGTGTGCCACCGAACGGGATGTTCGAGCTAGAGGTGGGCGCGGCGCCCTACGGCCTAGCCCGCGGAGGCCCCGATGTAGACGATCGCGCAGTTTTCCACGCGAGGTACGAAAACGCCTACGGCAAGACTTATGAGACGCTGAACCCGGCGAACCCTCTCGCGTCGTTCAAGGTCAGGCGTGCTCGCCTGGCTCGCTTTCGGCGCTATTACGCATGGCGTCAACGCCGCAAGCGCGAGACCACGGAGCGCATCTTCAACCGGCGTTTCGTTGAGGAGATGCGCTCCGCCGAGACGGGACGTCCTATCCGCTGGCGACGGAGAGTCATGCGTCGCGTTGGTCGCTAGAGGAGAACACGAGCGCCGCAACTAGAGACGCTGCCGTCTCCTGCATCTTCATGCAGTGTTCTTTATCGACTTATTCAAAAGCCCTTCATCTAGGCGAAAGCGCATCATCCGGACGACGATCCATCATCCCGACGACAGCCCGACTTCCCAGCGAAGGCTGGGAGCCAGCGAC
>JBDTVA010000127.1:0-5068 GCA_040007455.1 Actinomycetota bacterium
GCGACCTTCCAGTTCGACTCCAGCGCGTACTCGACGCGGTGATGGAACTCGAGCCCGTCGAAGGTCAGCGTGTCGCGCAACTCGCCCAGCGTCTCCTCGAGCGAGTCGCCCTCCGTCGACGGGTTGACGAAGACGAACGGCCCCCACGTCCCGACGCGGAGCGGCAGCAGCCCGAGCTCCTCGCGCGGCGCGGTCTCGTCCGATCGCGGCGCCGCGCGGAGCGCGCCGTCGAGCCCGTACGTCCACGCGTGGTATGGACACTGGAGCGTCCCGCGAGCGCCCTCGCCGTCGCCGAGCACCGAGCCGCGGTGCCGGCAGACGTTCAGGAATGCGCGGAGCTCGCCGTCCCGCGCCCGGGTGACGACGACCGGAACGTCACCCGCGCGGCTCGCGAAATAGGAGCCCAGCTCGGCCACCTGGCCCAGGTGGCCCACGTACTGCCAGCTGCGCCGGAAGATCGCCTCCTGCTCGCGGTGCAGGATCTCGGGCTCGAAATACCAATTCCAGGGGAGTGTCTGCTCCACGCGACAGACGATATAAGTGTCCAGTGAAACTGCGGCTCCTCTTCGCAGCGGCTCTGGCCGCACTCATCCTCGCGCCCGCTGCGACGGCCGCGCCCTTCAGCTCGATCCGGATCGCCGCCTACTACCCGTGGTTTCCGGAGGGCTGGGTCCATGCCCAGATCGATCCGTTCACGCACTACCGGCCCTCGCTCGGCTTCTACGACGCCGGGCGCCCGAGCGTGATCGAGCGGCACATCCGCGCGATGCAGTGGGGTCACATCACCTCGGCGACGTACTCGTGGTGGGGTCGGGGCAGCCAGACGGACAGCCGCTTCGCCGCGCATCTCTCCGCCGGCGCGAAGCTCGGCTTCCAGTGGGCGATCTACCACGAGCTCGAGGGGTACGGCGACCCGTCCGTGGAATCGATCCGCGCCGACCTGGAGTACATCCGCGACACGTACGCGGCGAGTCCGGGCTACCTGAAGCTCGGCGGACGCCCCGTCGTCTTCGTCTACGGCGACCAGGACGACGGCACGAACTGCGGCGCAGCGACGCGATGGGCGGCGGCCAACCAGACGGTGGGCGCGTACCTCGTCATGCGGTCGTTCAAGGGGTACCGCGCCTGCGAGGCGAGCGTCGACGGCTGGCATCCATACTCGGCGAACAAGAACGAGTTCGACCTCTTCCCGTTTGCGTACTCGATCTCGCCCGGCTTCTACTTCGCTCCGGACAAACGCCCGGCGCGCCGCCGAAGTGTCCGCTCGTGGTCGCGGATGGTGCACCGCATGGTCGACTCGCCTGCGCAGTTCCACTTCGTGATCAGCTTCAACGAGTGGGGCGAGGGAACGGCGATCGAGAGCGCGGTGCAGTGGTCGAGCAAGTCGGGGTACGGCCGGTACCTGGACGTCCTGCACGCGGTGCCGCCGCACTGACTCTGCCGGTCTGAGGAATTCGCCGGTACCCTCGACAGGTGCCGCTCCGCGAAGACATCCGCAACGTCGCGATCGTCGCGCACGTCGACCACGGGAAGACGACGCTCGTCGACGCCATGCTCTGGCAGGCCGGGTCGTTCCGGGCGAACCAGGACGTCAACGAGCGCGTGATGGACTCGATGGACCTCGAGCGCGAGAAGGGGATCACGATCCTCGCGAAGAACACCGCCGTCCGCTACGGCGACGTGAAGGTGAACATCGTCGACACGCCCGGCCACGCCGACTTCGGCGGTGAGGTCGAGCGCGCGCTCACGATGGTCGACGGCGTGCTGCTGCTCGTCGACGCGAGCGAAGGGCCGCTGCCGCAGACGCGCTTCGTCCTGCGCAAGGCGCTCGAGTCGCGGCTGCCGGTCGTCCTCGTCGTCAACAAGGTCGACCGCCCCGACGCCCGCCTCGAAGAGGTCGTCAACGAGGTCTACGAGCTCTTCCTCGACCTCGACGCGGACGAGAGCCAGATCGAGTTCCCGATCGTCTACACGAACGCGCGCGCGGGGCACGCGGGGCTCGAAGCGGACGCGCTCGCGGACGACCTGCGGCCGTTGTTCGAGACGCTCCTCGAGCGGATTCCCCCGCCGCTCTACGAGGAGGGGCATCCGCTGCAGGCGCATGTGACGAACCTCGACGCCTCGCCGTACCTCGGCCGGCTCGCGCTCTGCAGGGTGCGCGAAGGCACGATCCGCAAGGGTCAGCAGGTCGCATGGTGCCGAGCCGACGGCCGGATCGAACGCGTGAAGGTGACGGAGCTCTACGTGACCGAGGCGCTCGACCGCGTCGATGCGGAAGAGGCCGGCCCCGGCGAGCTGATCGCTGTCGCGGGCATCCCCGAGGTGACGATCGGCGAGACGCTCGCCGACCCGGACGACCCGCGCCCGCTGCCGGTGATGATGATCGACGAGCCGAGTCTCTCGATGACGATCGGGACGAACACGGCGCCGCTCGCCGGTCAGGACGGCACCCGACTGACCGCGACGATGGTCAAGGCGCGGCTCGACCAGGAGCTGATCGGCAATGTCTCGCTCCGCGTGCTCCCGACCGAACGGCCCGACACGTGGGAGGTGCAGGGGCGCGGTGAGCTCCAGCTCGCGGTGCTCGTCGAGCTGATGCGGCGCGAGGGCTTCGAGCTCACCGTCGGCAAGCCGCAGGTCGTCACGCGCGAGGTCGACGGCAAGGTCCACGAGCCCATGGAGCGGCTGGCGATCGACGCGCCGGAGGACTACGTCGGCGTGATCACACAGCTGCTCGCGCTGCGCAAGGGACGCATGGTGCACATGGTCAACCACGGCACGGGCTGGGTGCGGATGGAGTACCTCGTGCCGGCGCGCGGCTTGATCGGGTTCCGCACCGAGTTCCTGACCGAGACGCGCGGGACAGGGATCCTTCACCACGTCTTCGAGGGCTACGAGCCGTGGCACGGCGAGCTGCGCACGCGCCCGACCGGCAGCCTCGTCGCCGACCGACGCGGTCCGACAACTGCGTTCGCGCTGTTCAATCTCCAGGAGCGGGGCCAGCTGTTCGTCGCGCCGGGCGTCGAGGTGTACGAGGGGATGGTCGTCGGGGAGAACGCCCGCGCCGACGACCTCGACGTGAACCCGACGAAGGAGAAGAAACTGACGAACATGCGCTCGTCGACGTCCGACGAGCTCGTGCGCCTGATCCCGCCCCGGCCGCTCTCGCTCGAGCAGGCGCTCGAGTTCATCCGCGAGGACGAGTGTGTCGAGGTGACGCCGTCGAACGTGCGGCTGCGCAAGGTCGAGCTGACCGCGCAGAAGCGCGCGACCTCCGCGTCCCGCAAGGCGCGCGGCTTGGCTGCCGTCTAGGTCGGCGGCAGGATCCGCACGTCGCGGTTGAACGCTAGGTAGCGGTGTTGCATGAAGTGCGCGGTCGCCATCATGCGTACTTCGACCGGCCGTGCGGTTGCGCGGTCGAACGTCCCGGTGAACCACGAGGGCACGCTCGGGTCGAACCAGGAGAGCGTCACGCGGCGCGGTGTGCGTCGAAGCACGAACGCGTTCGCGACTCTCGTGCCCCACGGTGGCAGCGGCTGGGGAAGCAGCGTCGACGTCGATTCCTCCCAGGGAGCGCCCGTCTTCGCGCGGTCCCAACGCTTGCCGCCGATCACGATCCCGCCGGCTCCGCCGCGGATCGAGTACTCGAGCTTGTTCGGCGTCTCGAGCTTCCACGTTGTGACGATCGTGTGCCGGCGACCCGAGGAGAGGCGCTCGACGAAGAGGACGGAGCGCAGCGCGCGGAACGCCCGCGTGGCCCGCGAGAGAAACGCAGCCCCGGGTTCCGGCGCCCAGCGCCCCGGCAGCGGAAAGGCGACGGAGCGGAACGGCCCTGCGCCGGCGATGTTGACCGCGAAGCGGGTCGGTGCGCGAACCGGCAGCGTCGTGGTATAGCAGCCCTGGCCGCAGGGGCGCGCGCTGTTGGAGGCGCCGCTCGTTGCCTTGCCCGCGATCAGCTCGACGTCGAGCCCGTCGACTCCTCCGCCCTCCCCGCCGATGATCGTCGCCGTCAGGCGCAGTGGCATTCCGGGTCGTACCGCGAGCGCGACCGTGAGCCCACGCGACTCGCGCGCGAGCACGACGGACCCGCTCGGGGGCAGGACCGCAGGCGGAGCTGCACCGGCCGCATGCTCGAGATGCGTCGAAGCGGCGAGAGCGCCGTCGTCGTCCTGGAGCACGAAGAGCGCAACCGGCGCGGCCGCGCCGAGGATCGCGAGCAGCGTCAAGAGACGACGCACGATCCCATCCTGCCTAGGCTGAGCGGGCCGGCACAGCGTGAGCTGCGCGGGCCCGCCGCACGACCTAGGTGACTTTCAGGGTCCCCTTCATGCCGGCTGGGGCATGGCCGGGCACGGTGCAGAGGTACGGCTTCGAGCCCTTGGTCAGCGTGACGCGGAACAGAACCGTCTTGCCCCGCCCGACCATCTTGGACTTCTTGCCCGCGATCTTGAAGTCGTGCGGGAGCGCGCCCTTGTTGACGAGCTTGAACGTCACGACACCGCGAGGAACGGTGCGCTTCGAAAGGACGAACCTGAACTCCTTCATCGTCACGGTGACGGTTGTTGCGTTCTGTGGCGTCGCCTGCGTTGAGGCGACCGGTGCGTAGCTGAGTGCGGCGAGCGCTGTCACCAGCGCGAGCGTGAACCAACGTACTTTCATCGATTGACCTCTCCCTCGGAACTGGGACATCTCGGCTTCATTGTTACGGCATCTGACGGTTTCTGCCTAGCGAGGGAGCCGGAACCTCAGGAGGCCTTGCGGCGCCTGGGCTCCGGGGGCCGCCGGGAAGAGGCTGGGCGTCACCGCGCGGCCCGGACCTGCCGCGGCCCGAGAGAACACCGGCCCCCGGTTCATCCAGAACGAAACGGCCTTGCCGCGGGTCGAGGCGGGCAGCACGAGCCGGAACCGGCCCTTGGAGTCGGGCCAGGTGGCCGAGACCGGCTGCACCGTGCGGCCGCCGCTCGCGACGCCGATCATCAGCGCGTCGTAGACGCCGCCGACGTACGACCCCACATCGGACGATGTCATCTGCCCGCCGGCGGTCGGCAGCTTGATGTCCAGGGTCGCG